>JBAXXO010000016.1:0-22112 GCA_037127855.1 Alphaproteobacteria bacterium | reverse complement strand
GGCTGCTGATCTTGTCGCGCGGGGCCGGCTCTTCAGCCGCGCCGGTGATGCCCGCCCTGCCCCATTGGTTCAGACAAACGCAGTCGAGATAGACAGTGCCACTGGTTACATCAATGGATTTGACCGTGACCTTGACCGTGATGGCGTCATCTGGCGCAACAAGATCGCAAAAACGCACGGTCTGACCCACAGCGATTTTGCCGGGCCCTGGCGAATGGCTGCCGAAGACGGCTGACATCAGCACCCTACCCCAGGGGGTCGGCAGGGTGACGATATGAGATTGGGTGGTCACCGGATATGCTGCATCCAGATGCTGCAGGTTGATGTCGCAGGGTATCGACGAGGACAGTTCGAAGTTGCCTTGGGCCAAGACCTGGACCGTCAGCGCCACATCCCCAAACGACAGTTCGGCCAGGGTGCGGTTCTGGTCCACAACGGTTGGGTCAGGTTCCGGCATGGTGCACCCCCCGGATCAGGCTGCCCGTCCCAGTCAGATTGGTCGCGCCAGCGTTGATCCAGCCCGTGTAACTGCTCGCCACACGCGGTACTGCGCACCCTATCGGCGAAGAAACCCATGGCGCAAGGTGCCTGTTCGTCCAAGGCACGGCGGTGGCCCGCCGCCCCGGTTGATTATGACTGTCGGGACGTCGCAGTGGCACTGGTGATGCCGGCGGAGTGCACACGCCACGAACGACGGCGATGCTGGTGCCAACGTAACCACGTCCAAAGGCCGAGGCCAATGGCACCGCTGCGGGTTTCTCGCTAAGGTCGGGCGATGGATGCCCAAAAGCTATCGCAACTTGCATCGGCGTCATTCTACCCTGCACCTTGTAACTACACACAATCTATTGGGCTGATGAGGACGGCATGTTGATCTGGATCACGAGCGCCCATAAAATATTCGTGTCCATCCGTTAAATTCCCCGCAAAATCCCCGTCCCTCAGTGTAGTTGACCTGGGTCCGCACGTGTCGCCCACCTTTGGGCCGGTTCCACCGACAGTTTGTTGGCGGCCCGAAAGAACCACAGCTTTGCCACCTCGGTCGCCGAGACATAGGCCAGCAGGATCACACCGATCACCGCCATCTCGGACCCTGTCAGCGGGACGAAACCGAACAGCCTGCTGACAAACCCCAGATAGGGAATAGTCAGTGTCGCAGCCCCGACAGCCAGCGTCGACCACAGCAGGACCGGGCCCGGACTGCTGCGCAACATCGGTTTGCGCGTTCGCAAAACCAGCACCACCGCCAACTCGGTCAAGAGCGAGATCATGAACCATGAGGTTTGAAACACGCCCTCTTTGGCGTGAAACACGCCCAAAAGAGCGGCAAAGGTGATCAGATCGAAAAGCGAACTGATCAGCCCGAACACAATCATATAGGTCCTGATCTCTGCTATGTCCCAATGTCTTGGCCGCGAGACGGCCTCGGCATCCACCCGGTCGGTGGAAATTGCCATGGATGGCAGGTCGGACAGAAAGTTGTTCAGCAATATCTGTTTGGCAATCAAGGGCAGAAACGGCAAAAACGGCGTCGCCAGCGCCATGCTGATCATGTTGCCAAAGTTCGCCGAGGTCGTGATGTAGATGTATTTCAACGTGTTGTTCAAGGTCCGCCGTCCGTCGGCAACGCCCGACAACAGCACGCTTAGATCGCGGTCCAGCAGGATGATATCGGCGCTTTCGCGGGCAACATCCACAGCCTCTTTGACTGAGATCCCGACATCAGCGGCATGTAGCGCCGGGGCGTCGTTGATCCCGTCGCCCAGATAGCCGACCGAATGCCCGACATCTTGCAAGGCGCGCACGATCCGCTCTTTTTGCTGAGGATCGGTTTCCACGAACAGTTGCGTCCGCTCGACGGCCGCCTTCAGGCCCGCATCGTCCATCGTGGTGATCTGATCCCCCGTCAACATCGCCTCGGGGTTCAGCCCGACCAAAGCCGCCAGATGTGCGGTCACATAGCGGTTGTCACCGCTGATCACCTTGATCGCAATGCCCATCGCCGCAAGATCGCCGATCACGGTGACGGCATCGGATTTTGGCGGGTCGGCAAAGGTCAGAAAGCCGCGAAAGACCATTTGCGTCTCGTCTGACCTATCAAAATCGACCTTGGGCGACACTTGCCGGGTCGCAAGGCCCAGCACGCGCTGACCCTGCTCGCCCATCGCCTTGAACCGCGTCTGCAATGCCGCGCGGGCGGCATCGTCCAGCGGGACCACGTCAGCGCCCCGTTGAAGGCCGGTGCAGCATTCCAACACATTGGCAAAGGCACCCTTGGTGATGATCAGCGGTTGACCACCGTCTTGCGACACCACAATCGTCAGGCGGCGCCGGATGAAGTCATAGGGGATTTCGTCAAGCTTGGCATATCCGGCCACCGAAGCCCCGCCCGCCGCCACAATCGCAGCATCAAGCGGGTTGACGATGCCGGTTTCAAAAGACGCGTTCAGAAAGGCAAGTTGCCGCAGCGTGTCGGAGGTTTCGCCCTGAACATCCAGCGCTGCGCTGAAAATGATATTGCCTTGGGTCAAGGTGCCCGTCTTGTCTGTGCACAGGATGTCCATGCTGCCCAGGTTTTCGATCGCATCCAGCCGCCGCACGATCACCCCGCGCCTGCTCATTGTCCGCGCCCCGGAGGAAAGGGTGACGCTGATGATTGCGGGCAAGAGCTCGGGCGACAGACCGACGGCCAAAGCCACCGCAAACAGCAGCGATTCCAGCATCGGCCGGTGCAGCGCCAGATTGACGACCAGCACGAACAGCACGATACCGACCATCACGCGCAGCAGCAGATAGCCAAACTGCCGCACGCCCCGCGCAAAATCCGACTCGGGCGGCTTCGTGACCAATTGGGCTGCGATCACCCCAAACTCGGTTTGCCGCCCGGTCCGCACCGCCAGCACCCGGGCCGTGCCCGAGCGGACCGAGGCGCCCATGAACACGACATTGGTGCGCGCAATCAGATTTGCCAAGGCATCGACCCGACCGGGCCGCTTTTCGACGGGAAAGCTTTCGCCGGTCATCGCCGCCTCCGAGACCAGAAAATCCGCCGCATCGAGCACGCGGCCATCGACCGGAACCAGATTACCAGCCGACAGCAGCACCACATCGCCCGGCACCAGCGTGGTCACCGGCACCTCGCTGTCCTTGCCATCCCGCCAGACATGGGCGGTGATCGCCAGACTGCGTTTCAATGCCGCCACCGCCGCCGATGCGCGATATTCCTGATAAAAGCTCAGCACCCCGCTGCCCAAGACGATGGCCAGCACGATTGTGGCATCAACCCATTGCTGCAGCGCCAGCGAAACCATCGCCGCAAAGACCAGAATCAAAATCAATGGGCTTTGAAACTGCTGGAGCAACAGCCGCAAAACGCCCGATCTTGCGGTTTCCTCGACCGAGTTCGGTCCGACCTGCGCCAGCAGCGCTGCCGCCTGCACCGAGGTCAATCCCCCCGGCCCACTGCCAAGCCTTGCGCCCAAGGCGGAAACGTCCTCGCTCCAATAGGCGTCTTGACGTTGTGTGATCGGCATCGAGCGCCCTTTTCATACAGGATTTGGCAAAACAGCGGTCCAAATTGAAAAGTGGCGTAGCAGACGACAGCGCCAGTATGCCTTGATACAGATCATGACTTTGGGTCAGAAAGGGTCACACCACAGCATTGCGTCGTGCGCGCAAGTCAGCCTTTCAGCAAGGCATCGATTTCGTGCCGGGCGGGCATCGACGGCGCAGTGCCGGCCCGCGTCACCGAAATCCCTGCGGTGGCCGCGGCGAAACGCGCTGCCTCGGCGGGGTCCATCCCCTCGCTCAGCGCCGCCGCAAAACCGCCATTGAAGGCGTCGCCCGCGCCCGTCGTCTCGACCACGGCTCCGGCCATGAATGGGGGGACATGCAGGGTTCGCGTTCCGTCGTGAAACAAGGCCCCCTTGTCGCCCAAAGTGATGATCGCAGCCCCCGCCCCCATGGCCCGCAGTGCCTTGGCCGCCGCCAGCGCATCCTCGACCGAGGTGACGGGCAGGCCGGTCAGCGCCTCGGCCTCGCTTTCATTGGGGGTGACATAGTCGCAATAGGCCAGCATCCCCTCAGGCAGGCTGGCCGCCGGGGCCGGGTTCAGGATGGTGACGACCCCCGCCGCGCGCGCGAGTTTCAGCGCATGCAACGCCACCGGGATCGGTTGTTCCAACTGGGTCACAAAGACCCCGGCGCTGCGGATAAGGTCGGCATTGGCGTCGATGTCGGCCTCCGAAATCTGTGCTGCGGCACCGGGCGAGATGATGATCGCGTTATTGCCCGTCGCATCCTCGATAAAAATATAGGCGGCCCCGGTATAGCTGCCCGGATCCTGTTTGACGGCGGGATGCACGCCCGCACGGCCCCAAGTCGCCAGCGCCATGTCGGCAAAGGGATCCTGCCCCAGACGGCTGATGAAATGCGTCTCGGCCCCCGCCATCGCGGCCGCGACGGCCTGATTGGACCCCTTGCCGCCCGGCCCCAGCACAAAACTGCGGCCCAAGATCGTCTCGCCCATTCGTGGCTGGCGGGCGGCGCGGTAGGCGGTGTCGGCGACGAAAACACCCAGAATGACGACCTTGCCCATGCTATACCTCTGGCGGGATCACGCCCTTGCGAAGGATGAAACAGCCATAGAACCGCCGCTCGCCGGTCTGGATCACGGCATAGGCCCGGCGCGCGCGGTCGTAGAAATCAAAGCGTTCGATGCTGACCATCGGGCGCGGGCGGCCCTCGGCGGTGTCGATGGCGGCCTGCACCTCGGCCTGAACTGGCTCGATGCGGGCCGGATCGCCCACCACCTCCATCCGACCCGCGAAATCGTCAACAAACGTGTCGAGCGGCAGCAGCGTCAACACCGCCTCGACCGCCTGCGCACAAGTCAGATTGTCCATCCGCAGCAATTCGCCCAGCACGGTGTCGCGAGCGATGCTGTCGGATGGAAAGTTGGTGTCGGCAATCACCAACGTGTCGCCATGCCCCATGGCGCGCAAGGCATAAAGCACGTCTGCATTCAGCCGATTGTCGATGTTCTTCAGCATAAAGATCCCTCCGTTATTGGCCGAATTGGTCGTTTACCGCCTTGGCCATGGCAAGCCCCAAAGCCACCTGCGCCTGCATTTCGTAGTGAATGCCGTCCAGCGGGCTGACCTCGATCACGGCGCCAGCGTCCACAAAGCCGATTCCCATCCGGTCGGTCATCGCCTTGATCGCCCGGGCCAGACCCTTGGATTTCGCGGCCCCGCCCGCAAACATGTCAGCCAGACAGCCCGCCTCCAGAATGGGTGGCGGGGCGACGACAATGATATCAAGCCTACCCTCCACCCCAGCCTCAAAACCCAGGATCAGCCGCACCATCCGCTCCAGCGATAGGGCGATGTCGGCTGGCCCGACATGATAGCAGTATTTCAGATCATTGGTGCCCAGCTTGACGATCACCATGTCCAACGGCTTGTGGCTTTCCAGCAGCGCCGGCAGCACCGTGACGCCGTTGCGATACGGCCCGGCAAAGGGGTCGTCATGAACCGTCGTGCGGCCCGGCTGCCCCTCGTTGATCACCTCGAATCCCGGCCCAAGCGCCTTGGCCATGACCGAGGGCCAGCGGGCATCATGGCCAAATCGACCCGAGCCGCCCAGACTGGCCATCGGCATCGTGCCATGGGTGTTGCTATCGCCGATGCAAAGGATGGTCGCCATCAGATCCGCTCTCCCGTTTCTGTGTCGAACAGATGCGCCATGCCCGGCTCGGGCGTCACATTCAGGGTCTGACCCGGCGCAAAGCGGCGGCGTTCGCGGACCACGGCGGTCAGTTCCTGATCACCCGCCCGCAGAACCAGATGAATTTCCGACCCGGTCGGCTCGACCACCACCACCGTCACCGGCAATCCGGTTTCGGTCAGCACCAGATGCTCGGGCCGCAGGCCAAGGGTGACGCGGCGGCCAGGTTCCAGCGCCATGGGCAGGGCCAGACCAACGCCCGAACCCGTAAAGCTGCCATCTGCCGCTACGACGCCTTCGATCAGGTTCATCGCCGGCGACCCGATAAAGCCCGCCACAAACACGTTGGCGGGGTGATCGTACAAATCCAGCGGCGCCCCGATCTGCGAAATCCGTCCATCGCGCATCACCACGATGCGGTCCGCCATGGTCATCGCCTCGATCTGGTCATGGGTGACATAGACGGTGGTGGTGCCAAGCCGCTGATGCAGTTCGCGGATTTCGGTGCGCATCTGCACACGCAGCTTGGCGTCAAGGTTGGACAACGGTTCGTCGAACAAAAAGACCTGCGGGTTGCGCACGATTGCGCGGCCCATGGCGACACGCTGCCGCTGACCGCCGGACAAGGCGCGCGGATAGCGGTCAAGATAGGGTTTCAGGCCAAGAATTTCGGCGGCACGGTCCACCCGCGCGTCAATCTCGGCCTTGGACATCCGTGCCATCTTCAGCGCAAAGGACATGTTGGCGGCCACGGTCTTGTGCGGATACAAGGCATAGTTCTGAAACACCATTGCGATGTCACGCTCGGCCGGCGGCAGGTTGTTCACCACGCGGTCGCCGATCGAGATCGTGCCGCTGGAAATCCCTTCGAGCCCCGCGATCATCCGCAACAAGGTAGACTTGCCGCAGCCCGACGGACCCACCAGCACCACAAACTCGCCATCCGGGATATCAACACTGACCCCATGCACGACCTTGACCGCGCCGTAGGATTTCTGCAAATCCCGGATTGTGACTTCCGCCATATCGCCCCCCGCACATCCAGAGGCAAAGCCCCTTTGGCAAAAGTCGTAGCCCACAGCCCGCGGGCTGTCCACCATCTAACCTTACTAACATGTTAGCGGCCATGTTAGCGGCTTGACTCATCAGGCCTTCACTGAAAAGGTAACGCCAAGTTCCGGTGACACCGGGAGAGGCTTGGCAAGTCATTGCACCCAGACGTCAGACATGACGCATTGCTTCCCCCGTCTGCACGGCCGGAACCGGCGAAAACCAATAGGGAGGGTTTGATGAAAGTAGGACTTTACAACCAGATCGTCAGCGCGGGTCTGACCCGTCGCGGCGTTCTGAAAGGGGCTGCCGCGACCGGCGGTCTGGCCGCCTTTGGTGGCCTGACCTTTGGCACCGCCGCCATGGCGCAGGATGACGTCCGCGCCGCGATCTTGAAGATTCCGGGCGTGGGCGCAGGCTCGCCGACCGATGCCGATTGGCAGAAGGTCGGTGAAATGTGCCTTGGCCCGACCAAGGCCAATGTGACCGAGGGCGAGTTTGCCGGCGTTGAGCTGACCTTTTTCGGCATCAACAACAACGGCCTGCACAACATCCTGTTCCGCGGTCTGCTGAAGGGCTGGGAGGCCTATACCGGCGCCAAGATCACCTGGATCGACCTTGCACAGGGCGACTATAACCCGCGTTTGCAGCAATCCATAGCCACTGGCACCGTTGATTTCGACATCCTCGCCATGGGCGCGCCGCTGGAGGGTGATACCGCCGGCAAGGGCCTGCTCGACGAGATGCCCGATTGGGTCAAGACCCAGATCGACATGGAAGATTATGTGGGCTACCTCAAGGCGCCAGTTGGCACCTGGGGCGGCAAGACCTACCGCATCTCGATCGACGGCGATTGCCACACCTTTGCCTATCGCAAGGACTATTTCGGTGACGGCTCGATCTCGGGCATGGCCGATGCACCCACGACCTGGGCGCAGGTCGCTGCAGTTGACGCCGCTGTCAAAGGCAAGAAAGACCCGATCACCGGCGGCGACGCTTTCGGCTTTTTGGACCCCTACAAGATCTCGTGGGGCGGTTTCGGGTTCTACTTCCTCGGCGACCGCGTAACGCCATATGCCAAGCATCCCGACGATCCGGCGTGGCTGTTCGACGTTGACACCATGAAGCCGCGCGTGAACAATCCGGCTTGGGTGCAGGGCATTCAGGACATGATGGACAATCTGCCCATGTCGCCGCCCGACCAGATCAACACCGACCCGAACGCCACGGCCTTCTCGCAGTTTCTGGCGGGCACAGGCTCGATGGTCTGCTGGTGGGGCGATGTGGGCTCGAACGCCCGCACCTCTGACACCTCGGTCGTGGGCGATGTCATCGGGTTCTCGATCAACCCCGGTGCCGACAAGGTCTACAACTCGAAAACCGCCGCCTGGGAAACCCCGGCGACGCCGAACTTTGCTCCCAACATGGCCTATCTTGGCTGGGGCGTCTATGTGACGAACCGCGTGTCTGCGGATGAGAAAAAGCGCAAGGCAGCCTGGTCCGCCGCAGCCCATCTGGGCGGCAAGGACATCTCGCTGTGGATGGCGGCCTATCCTTCGGGCTTCCAACCCTACCGCGCCAGCCACTTCAACTATGACGAATGGGCAGCGGCAGGTTACGACAAGGCCTTTGTCGAGGATTACCTTGGCTCCAACGCGGACAGCTACAACCACCCCAACGCGGCCATCGAACCCCGCATTCCGGGCATCTTCCAATACTACTCGGTTGCCGAGGACGAATTGTCCAAAGGCTTTGCCGGGCAGTACAAGTCGGCCCAGGAAACCGCCGATGCGATTGCCGCGGCGTGGGAAAAGATCACCGACCAGATCGGTCGCGACAGCCAGATCAAGCTCTACAAGGCCAGCTTGGGCCTGTAACTCGGGCTTGGGCCATTGGCCCATCCCGCACGATGACGGGCGCGCCGGGAGACCGGCGCGCCCTTTTCACCGAAAACCGCTGGGGCCGAACGCAGTCGAGCGCGCCTTTCAGTGCGAGTTGGGTTCAATCTGCTATCGGCCAACCGAATGGCGCTCGCACAAATACACAACGGCACGCAGATGGCTGCGTGCCGTTGTGTATTTGTGCGGCTGTTGCGCCGGATCAGCGCCGGTAAAGCGTCGACAGGCCGAACATCTCGGACATCAGCTTGCCGCCCCGGATCGCCGAGGTACTGCTGCGCGATGTCGAAACCCGCTTCATCGGCCAGAAGAACCGCGACATAAAGGCACCGCCACGGATCGCCGAGGTTCGCGGGCGGCTATGTATCACCGGGTTGGACCCCAGGATGTGACCATGCGAAAACCGCGCGAATTTGTTGGTCAGCATCAAAGGTGCGCCTTGCATCACACTGTTGGCATAGACCGAACTTACATATTCCCGTTGATAGTCATCTTCATCCGCCACACCGCAGTCGATCGAGGGGGTCCGCCCGACGGTCTTGATCGCCTTGCGCGCGGCACCGACCGGGTTGAAACCGGCCTCTGCCACGACAAGAGCCTGACCGCCGGTCATGGCAGCGGCATATTTCGCCGCCGAGCCCGCATGGACACGCGCGGCCCTCATGGCGGCCTTGTCGGGGCTGGTGATAACGGTAACCGCATCCTCGTTCAGGCCCCCGGCCACAAGGGCCGCAGAGACGGCATGGGCCGTTGCATGATCAGCGTAAAGTCGTGTGATGATTGTGGTCATGGTGCACCCTTTATAGCTATGGCTTGGCGTAGTGTTCCCGTCGTCTACGGTATGATGTCGCTTGCAATCTGACTGTCAACTGACATTGCCCTTTGCAAAGCGTTCTGCGGCTGGTGCTGGCGGATCAACCGGCGCCAACCCGCGGCCAAACGCCGGCAGCGCCAGCATCAGTGCCAGAACCAGCAACCCAATCTCCAGATAGAACACCGGCACATAGGCCGCGGCTGAACTGGTCCCGCCCTGACTGTGTTGCAAGCCGTCGCGCAGCATCCCGCCCAGCGCAATCGACACCCCGGCAGCGGTGGTCTGTACCGCGCCCCATGCGCCCAGCGACAATCCGATCTGGTCGCGTGGGGCTGAGCGCATCGTCGCCGTCAGCGTACCGTGGCCAAACAACCCTGCGCCAAAGCCCGCCGCCAATGTGGCTGCGATAAGCAGATGCACAGACAGCAGCTCGGCCGAAAAGATGACAAAGCCAAATGCCGGAATCCCGATCATGGTGCCGTAAATCGCAACGTCCAGCGGCCGCGCCCCCCGGCCCATCCAGCGCGATGCCAAGGTGAACCCCACCAGCGTTCCCAAGGCCAGGTAGACCGTCAGACGCGTCGTCTCGGCCACGGTCATCTGCAAGACTTGCCCGCCAAACGGTTCCATCACCACATCGGCCATCCCAAAGCCCGCCGTGCCCAGCGCGATGATCGCGAGCAACCGCATCATGCCGGGCCGCTCGGACAGCTTGGCCCATGCCTGTGCAAAGCTAGGTTCCTCGACCCGAACCGCATTGCCTCGAACCCGGTCCCGCGCCTCTTGCTTCCACATCGCCAAACCGTTCAGCAATACGGTCAGCACCGCAGTGCCCTGAATGACCTGTACCAGCCGCAACGGCGCATAATTCTCAAGCAGCAGCCCATAAACAAAGGCGCTGACAATCATGCCGGTCAACAGGCTGACATACATCAGGCCGACGACTTTTGGCTGATCTTGCTCCTCGACCAGATCAGTGGCCAACGCCAAACCGACTGTCTGCACCATGTGCATCCCCGCGCCCACCAGCAAGAACGCCAGCGCCGCGGCCACCAGCCCGATCCATTCCGGCGCCTCGGCCGCCTTGCCATAACCCGACAACACCAACAGCGCGAAAGGCATGATCGCAAAGCCGCCGAATTGCAGCATGGTGCCCTTGAAGATAAAGGGCAGCCTGCGCAATCCCAGTGCCGAATTGTAGTTGTCCGATTTGAATCCGATCAGTGCGCGGAACGGCGCAAAGACCAAGGGCAGCGCCAGCATCGCACCAACCAGCGTCGCAGGCACGCTCAACTCGACGATCATCACCCGGTTCAGGGTGCCCACCATCAGCACCAAAGCCATTCCCACCGTCACCTGAAACAGCGACAGACGCAGCAGACGTGTCAGCGGCACCGCCTCGCTGGCCGCATCGGAAAAGGGCAAATAGGTCAGCCCGAGTGCCGTGATCTTGCGCACAGAGAAGCTTTTGATGTCGATCATCGGCCCATCACTAATTCTGCTGTCCCAAAGAGTAAATCCAAGGGAAATCGTTTGAATGCGGGGCCGCATGCCAAACACCATGCAGCCCCACAGGTTTCGCTGCGCCGCCCCATCGGAACGACTTCGGCTAGTTCACGACCTTGGCAGGCGTGGGTGCCTCCAGAACAGCGCGTGCCGTGCTGCCATCGGACAACGTGATCAGGACTTCTTGCGAACCCGGTGCCACATAGGTCGCGTTCGCAGAGCCCATATCCGCATTTGTCAGCATCGCCGAGGACGTTGTACCCAGTGCCCTGCCGCTTGCAAAATCCTCGAACCAGTGGGTCTTGCTCAAGACCGCCAGATGGACGGCAAACGAGCCGACGGCCACCGCACCGAGGAACAGTGGAACGCCTACATTGGGGCTGACCACAAGCCACATCTTTGCATTATTCATGATGTGCCTCCTAGCCAAGCCACGGGGTGGAAACGGCAACCAGAATATGCGCGATCAGGGCGATAACCCCAAACACGCGGGTGCCGTCAATCAGGTAGCTGTGGACTTCTTCCGCTTCTCTCAAGGTCAGACCTGTCGGCCAGACTTTGTCAGCATCGTTTGCCATTGCAATTCCTCCGAGACCTTGTCGTCACAGTCTTTCTCGGGCGAAGAGACGACCTTAGCTCCACCCGGCGAAATCAAGCGACCCAAGTTGCGTCATTTCGATTGCGCCTGTGACAATCTGTCACTTTTGCAATACGGTTGCAACTGTAAGCTTGCCTTGACACAAGCAATTGTTATGTCGTGCGTTTTTGCAACAAGTATCTATTTAAACTATGTTTTTCATTGTTATAGCCGTAAATCTTGCAATGTCAGGTCAGATGGCCGACGTGAAGTGGGCTGAAATTTTGCCGCAAAAGGTGACGGATCATCTGCGCGGAACGTCCAACGGTCGCCGCCGGGCACGGTCGCGCAGGCAGGCAGGGGGCGCAATGATTCCATGCCTTGGCTTCTGCGCGCCGTCAGGGCTGATTTGCTCTTTCCAGCCCCCGATGCCCAAGCTAACATGTCAGTTATGAGCACATCTGACCTTCTTCACGTCGTCACGCGCGACGACATCACGCCGCGACGCCAGCGGTTCGGTCACATTCTGATCTGGGGTTCGGCCGCGATTCTGGCGGCTCTTGCACTGGCGCAAAGTCTGGATGTGCTGGAGATCACGGCCTTTGGGTTCAGCAACTGGCGACCGGTGCTTTATGCCTATATCCTGTGGGCGGTCTGCCTGTGCTGGGGTCAGGTGATGACACGCGGCGAGCAGGGAAAGCAGAACTTGTTCGTGCTGCCGGCGGCCTTGTTCGTGATTTCGCTGGTGGTGTTTCCACTGCTGTTCGGGCTGCTGATCGCGTTTTCTGACTGGAACCTGTCCTCGCCCGATGGTCGCAAATTCAACGGCCTGGACAATCTGCGCCATATGGCCACCGACCCGTTTTACTGGAATGCCATGCTGAATATGGTGTGGTATGTTTTGGCGATCCTGCCCGAATACATCGTGGCCTTTGCCCTTGCCCTGATGCTGAACGCCGATATCAGGGCGCGCAAGTTCTTTCGTGTCGCCTTTCTGATGCCGCTGATGTTGTCACCGGTCGCGGTGTCATGGATGATCGGCAAGTCGATGCTGGAAATCCGCTTTGGCCCGCTGGCCAACCTGATGAAGGTGCTGGGCTGGGAAAACCCCACCTTCTTTTCCTCCAGTTGGACGGCCAAACTGATGATCATGCTGATGGACGCATGGACCTTCATCCCGTTCATGATGATCATGCTGCTGGCCGGGTTGCAGGCCATACCCAAGGAACTGACCGAGGCCGCCCGCGTGGACGGCGCCAAGGGCTGGCGCGCGTTTTGGGAGGTGACCTTTCCCCTGATGTTGCCCGTCACCATCACAGCCGTGCTGATCCGACTGATCTTCAAGCTGAAACTGGCCGACATCGTGATCAACGTGACGGCGGGCGGGCCGGGCGGTGCGACCGACAGCGTCACCAGCTTTATCTTCCGCGAATACCGTGACCGTTCCAATGTAGGCTACGGCACGATGCTGGCCATGGTCTATCTGGTGATCATCATCATTCTGATGACCCTGCTGATGAAACTCGCAGACCGCTGGACGAGGCCGCGCCAATGACCGAGCAGATCTTTCACGACAGCGCAAGCGACCTTGGCACCCGCGCCAAATGGTGGGCCAGCCGCACGGTGATCTATAGCCTTCTGGCGCTGTGGGCCTTTGTATCGCTGTTCCCGATCTATTGGACGGCGACCACCAGCTTCAAGATGCAGACAGACGTGATGCGGGGCGCACTCGTGCCGGCCTATGACGGGATGTTCGGCACGCCGATGCCGAAATGGGCCTTTACACCGAAATGGCTGGGCTGGAAATCGCTTGGCCTGTCACCGCAAACGATCTTTGAAGAATCCACCGTCCGCGCCGAGTTCTTTCGCCGTTTTGGCAATTCGGTCGTGATCTCGCTGGCCTCCTCGGTGCTGGCGGTCATGCTGGGCACGCTTGCGGCCTATGGCCTTAGCCGTTTCAGCTATAAATTTCTCTGGATGAAAAATCAGGACATCTCCTTCTTCTTTCTGTCGCAGTTGATCTTGCCGCCTGTGGTTCTGGCCCTGCCGATGCTGGTCTTGTACAAGGAGCTTGACCTGCTGGACACCCGCGTCGGCCTGATCGCCCTCTATACCCTGTCGGTTCTGCCCATCGTCATCTGGATCATGCGCGACCAGTTCGCCGGGATCCCGACCGAATTGGAAGAGGCCGCCATGGTGGACGGCCAATCCGTCTGGGGCGCATTCTTGACCATCGTGCTGCCGATCGCCCTGCCCGGCATGGTTGCCGCCATGATCCTGTCGCTGGTCCTGACATGGAATGAATATTTCTTTGCGGCCCTGCTGACCTCCAGCAAGGCCAACACGATCCCGGTCATGGTCGCCAGCCAGACCGGCAGCCAAGGCATTTCGTGGTGGTCGATGGCGGCACTGTCCTTTGCCGCGATCATGCCGCTGGTGCTGATCGGCATTTTTCTCGAACGATTCATCATCAAGGGCATGGCTGCCGGCGCGGTCAAATAGATGCTCAAAGGGATTGACCAACGGCTGTCGGCTGAGATTTTGAATGTGCTGATGCTGATGGGCCATGGCGATGATCTGGTCATCTGCGACGTGAACCACCCCGCCGCCACCATCGCGGCCGAGACGACTTATGGCAAGTTGATCGACATGCCCGGCTGCGACATTCTGACGGCCACGCGGGCAATCCTGTCATTGATGCCGCTGGACACCTTTGTTCCGGCCCCGGTGTCACGCATGCAAGTCGTAGGTGATCCTGCCAGAATCCTGCCCATCTTCACTGCGATGCAGGCATTGTGCACCGAGATGGATGCCCGCCCGATCACCCTGAACCCGCTGGATCGCTTTGATTTCTATGCCAGCGCCAAAGACGCGTTCGCCATCATCCGCACCTCAGATTCCGGCCCCTATGGTTGTTTCATCTTGAAAAAAGGTGTGGTCAACCTGGCGCCGCTGACCTGACTTGACCTCGGCATCCGCCCTGGACCTTTTGCGCTATAAGCGAAGCTGCTAAAGTGAAAGCCTGTCTTTCAAATGCCGCAAGATCACTGCAAGCCCTGCCTGACCCTGCGCCGCCGTAGCCGTGGCGGCGCTTGCCGTGTACCATGTGTCGTTTTCGACCATCCGGCCCGGTTCCACCAGTTCGGGGCATAAGGCCAGCATCAACGCGGTTTCGCCCTCACCCGCGTGGTCAAATGGAAAATGCTCGGCCACGGCTGCAGGCATCAGGGGGTGCAGCGAAATCCAGTTGAACGGGTTTTCCCCCCGCGCATGGCCGCCGTAATAATCCGACATTTCGCCCTTGCCCCACCATCCCTGCCCCCGCGTGGCCTCCAGATGGGCAAAGACCGCTTGTCGTGCCGCCAGCCGAAAGGCCAGATCGGTCGGCATGCCTTGGATGAAATTTTCGGTCTGGTGATGGATCACACCATGAATGTTGCGAAAACCCACCCGCAACAGGCCCGCAAACAGGCTTTCGGCAAAGGGAACCAGCACCCTTGAATCCACATCCAGCGTCCCGGTCCCCGCAGGCCCCGCTACGGCATGACTGGCCGCACCATAGCCAAAGGCGGGCAGCAAAATCATCTGGTCGGGGCAATCAGCCTCCAACCGTTCCAGCGCCCGGGTCACCGCCAACAGGTCGACCCCGACCGGCAGATGCTCGCCATGATATTCCTGCACCCCGATCGCCAGGACCACAGGCAGATCTGATGCAATGGCCGCCCTTATCTGATGCGGCCGCATATGTTCCAGCCTCATCGCTGCACCTCTTGCATGGACCCAAGTTCAGCCGAAATATCTCTGGTCTGCACATAAAGGGCCCGAAACAGCGGATATTGCCGCGCATAGGCCGGGTGCGGCACTGCGGTGACAACCTCGTCAACCGGATTCCATGCGTCGATTTCAGCCGCAACGCCAATCGCCCGCGCCGCCAGATAGGCATCGCCGAACGACGCGCCGGTCGTGATACGGGCCACCACCTGATCCAACCCGGTCAGATCCGAGGTCGCCTGAAGCCAGGGCCGATTCTTGGTTCCACCTCCGACGGCCAGAACCCTGACGGGAACGGCACCAGCTTCGGCGTAAGTGTCGGTGATATGCCGCGTTGCTGATGCAATCCCCTCCAGCACAGCACGGTACAGATCCCCACGCCGATGGGTCAGGTCGAGGCCAAAGAACGCCCCTCGCGCCCTTGGGTCGTGCAAAGGTGTCCGCTCGCCACTGAAATAGGGCAAGCATAACAACCCCCTCGCCCCGGCCGGACTGTCCATCGCCTCGGCTGTCAGCACGGCAAAGGCGGTGTCTTTTGGCAGATCACGGGCAAACTGATCGCGGAACCAATGGGTCAAGGTGCCCGAGGTCGCCAACCCCGCCATCGCCGCATGTTGCCCCGGATACAACCACGGCGCATGCCACAGCCGCGCATCCCCTAGCCTTTCCGCCGTGATCTGAATGATGAAGATTGTGCTGCCATACATCATCATCATGTCACCGGGGGCCACGGCCCCCACCGAAACCGCCTCGGCTGCCGCGTCGATGGTGCCGCAGGTCACCGGCGTCCCCTCGGCCAGACCTGTCTCCAGCGCCGCAGCCTTGGTCACCGCGCCCGCAATCTCACTGGACCACATCAGCCGGGGCAGCATGTCGCGCGCGCAGATATCGCCCAGATCGAAACACCAATCCTGCGCTGAGATGTCGTAAAGCGGCGTGAAGTTGGCCGCCGTATAATGGTCGATAACATATTCCCCTGTCAGACGATGGGTCAGAAACGTCGTCGCCGTCATAACCTTGTGGGTACGTGCCCACAGGTCCGGACATGCCCGCCTGAACCACAAAATCTTTGGCCCAACCGATTGAGAGGTCAGCGCATTGCCACATCTGGTCAGAATAACCTCAGCCCCAACTTCGGCGTTCAACAAGTCAATCTCGGCGCTCGCCCGCGTATCGACACCGTACAAAACCGCGTTGATCAAGGGCTGCCCCTGCCCATCCACCGGCAACATGCAAGGCCCGATGGCCGAGCACGCGACAGCCTTGATCTGTTCAGGCTTTACATTACAGGATGCCAACAACTTCTTGACAATAAAAACGAAATCTCCCCACCAGTCTTGGTCGGCACGGTGCTCGGCCCAGCCTGCGCGCGGCACGATCATCTGATGCCCCCGCGTCGCCTGCGCCACGATGGTGCCTGCAAAGTCTACCAGCACACCCTTGCTTTCAAAGGTTCCGATATCCACGCCAAGCGTATACATGCTAGCCCCGCTCCAACCGCATGCCGGCAGGGATCAACCCCAAGGCATTGCGCAGCAAATCCACCAGCCCCGCCAGATCACCCAGATCGCAACATTCCACCGCCGAATGGGCATGGCGCATCGGAAAGCCCACATCCACCGACGCCACCCCCGCCCCCAGCGTCTGAATGTAGCTGAGGTCGGTCAATACCCCAACCTGTGCCGACCGCTGCAAGCGTCCACCGGCGGCCTGTTCCATCAGCCGCACCATGGCCGGGTGCGGGATGACCCCGTTCAATGTGCCGCGCCCGTGAAAGGAGTACAGGCTGATCCCCGGCCCGCCGCCCATCACCATCTCGCCCCGATCCGCCATGTCGGGCGTGTCCGTCGCCTGCATCAGATCAATCTGGATGGCGATATCCGGCTGCAACACCTGTGCGGCCACGACCGCGCCGCGCAGATTGAACTCCTCTTGCACCGACCATACCAGATGCAGCGTCGGCCAACCCGCGCCAACCTCGCGCGCCAGTTCCAGCAACACCGCACACCCCGCCCGGTCATCGACCGAGGTGCCCGCAATCCGGTCTCCGGCAAGTTCCACCACTTGCCCGCGATAGACAACCGGGGTGCCAATGCCGATTCCCGCCGCCTCGACCGCCGCCTTGGACCCATGCCCGGTATCAATCCGGATCTCGGGCGCCGTCAGCACGCGATACTTTTCTTCGGGCGGTGTCGAATGATGCGCCTTGTTCATGATGATACCCGCGACATCGCCTTGGCGCCCGCAGACCGTTACGACCTGCGCCGCCATGGCCCGCTCGCTGACACCACCCATCCGCTCGACGCGCAACAGCCCGTCCACTTCGATCTTTCGGACAAAAAAGCCCAGTTGGTCCATATGCGTGAACACCATGACCGCGGGTTTTGCAGGGTCACCGTGCAATGTTGCAATCACATTCCCCAGCCGGTCCACCGTCGATGCGACCGTCAAGCGTTCGCGGATCGCCGCAGCAACCCGCTCTTCATGACCCGACAATCCAGGGATCATCATCAGGTCGCACAAATCCCGCCGCAGCCGCTGTTTCATGCCCCGCCCCTCGCCGCCCGTGCCCGGTCCATGAAATCTGCCGCCCGATCCGGGTCGACCGCATTCCATGTATGCCCTTCATATTTCAACGCCGAGCCGACCACACAACCATCGGCAAACCGCAAGATATCGCCCACCGTGTCATGCTTGACCCCGGTATTGGCCAGCACCGGCGTCAGCGGCAGCACCTTCTTGACCGCCTCCATATCGCTCATCGCCGCAGCCTCGCCGGTGATGGCACCCGACACCAGCACTGCATCGGGGATCGAGGAAAATACCGCCGACCGCGCCCGATCAGGCAGGGACCGCCTGTCCAGACTGTCGGCGAATTCCGCTGACACATTGAACAGCATCGCCAGATCGTGCCGTCCCAGCCGGTTGCGATAGCGCATGGCTTCACCGGCACTGGGCGTCCACGGCCCCATGTCACTGGCATAGGTGCCGGTAAAGATCTCGCGCACAAAATGGGCCCCTGTCGCGGCAGCCAAGCCCACGGTCGACATCGGATCCCAAAGCACATTCACCCCGAAGGGCACCGTGATCTCGCCCTTCAGCGCCCCGATCACCGCCGCCATCGCCGCCGTCGAAGCCAGATCGACCTTGAACTCATAAGGCCGGTCATTTTCATTGCCAAACATCACCGCATCAAACCCGGCCGCTTGCAGCGCGTTCAAATCCGCCCGCGCTGCCGTCAGCAATCCCGCCAGCCCCGCTTCGGCATCATAGAGCGGCGCGCCCGGCAGCGCGCCCAGATGTATCATGCCAATCACCGGCTTTCTGCCGCCAAAAACCTTGTTGAAATTTCCCATATACCCTCCCAAAGGGGCTGCATTCGTCCCTCGATCCGACTAGCATGTTAGACACCATCAGGGGGGATTGGCAATTGCAGACACGGATTTGGAACCGGCAAGACAAGGGCGCGCTGACCTTTACGGAACTGGGTTTCGGCACGGCGCCGCTCGGCGGGTTGTATCGTGCGGTTTCGGCGGACGAGGCCCATGCCACCATGACCGCCGCATGGCAGGCCGGGGTGCGCTATTTTGACACCGCCCCGCTTTACGGTCTGGGTCAGGCTGAAACCCGCCTGAACCGCCTGTTGCAAGACAGGCCGCGTGCCGAATGCATCGTGTCGTCCAAGATCGGCCGCATCCTGCGCAACTGCGGCCCGGGCGAGGTGCATGAAGGTCAGGGCAAGTGGTTCAACGTACCGGCCCGCATCGGCGTCTATGATTACAGCTATGATGGCACGATGCGCTCGCTGGAGTTTACGCTGGAACGTACCGGCCTAGACCGGCTTGATGTCATCTATGTGCACGACCTTGACGTCTGGACACATGGTTCCGCCGCCACGATGCAGGCTTACCGCGACGACTTCATGGCAGGCGGCTATAAGGCATTGCTGGACCTGCGCGATCAGGGCGTCATCCGTGCCTTTGGCGGCGGGATGAACGAATGGGAAAGCGCCCAGTGGATGGTCGAGCGTGGCGACTTTGACATCTTTCTGCTGGCGGGCCGCTATACATTGCTGGAACAAGAGGCGCTGACATCGTTTCTGCCGCTATGCCTGCAACGTGGCATCGGTATTGTCGTGGGCGGGCCCTATAATTCCGGCATCCTCGCCACCGGCCCCAAGCCAGGTGCGTTTTACAACTACGATCCGGCACCACCTGCCATCCTTGAAAAAGTCCGCCAGATCGAGGCGATTTGTACGGCCCACAACACCCGCATGGTCGATGCCGCATTTCAGTTCCCGCTATTGCACCCGGCAATCCTGTCGATCATCCCGGGTGCCCAGACACCCGCCGAAGTGCAGGCCAATGCCCGCGCGGCGGCTGCAACCATTCCAGCGGCGCTGTGGGCAGACCTGAAATCTGCCGGCCTGATGCGCCAGGATGCGCCGACCTGACGCCTGACGGCGCGCTGCCCGTCAGCGGCCCGCCCAAGCGTTCAAGGCCATTGCAAGACCAGGTCGGCCTTGCGCGACCCGCTGGTCACACTGCGGATATTGGGCATATCATTGCCATCAACCCAAGCCCGCGCCTGCGCCACCGTTTTTCCGTAATGCGCCCAGCGGGCCATCAGACGGCGGTCCAACTCGGCCTCGGGCACCTCGATCCAGACGGTCAGGTCGAACAAGGCCGCAGCCTCGGGCCATGGCGGCGCATTCAGCAGCAGATAATTGCCCTCGACCACCAACACACGGTCGACCGCGGTGACGATATCCGCCCCAGCGCGCGAGATTTCCAGATCCCGGTCAAACAGCGGAATCGCAACCTCGTCTTCTTGGCGCAAACGCCGCAACATGTGGAAAAAGCCGTGCGCATCAAAGGTATCGGGCGCGCCCTTGCGGTTGCGCGACCCGCGGGCAAACAAGACCCGGTCGTCATAGTGAAAGCCGTCCATCGGAACGACCTTGGCGCCAGCCCCAAGGGTCGCGACCAGTTCCGCCGACAGGGTCGACTTGCCGGCCCCCGGTGGCCCCGCTATGGCCACCACAAATCGCCCCTTCCCCTCGGCCTTCTTGCGGATCACATCCGCCAGCCTGGCAGGTGTCAGACGGGTCGATGTCAGACTGGCCGATGTCATACCGCCTCGTTCAGATCGTCGGGCAGTTTGGCGCCGGTCATATAGGCCACGGCATCCGACATCGAATGCATCTCGGGATCTATCACACACAAACGGCGACCAAGGCGGTGAATGTGAACCCGGTCGCATACCTCGAAGACATGGGGCATGTTGTGGCTGATCAGGATGATCGGAATGCCGCGGTTGCGCACATCCTTGATCAAATCCAGCACGCGGCGCGACTCTTTCACACCCAAGGCCGCTGTTGGTTCGTCAAGGATCACGACCTTTGACCCAAAGGCCGCCGCACGTGCCACGGCCACACCCTGACGCTGGCCACCCGACAGCGTTTCGACGGCCTGATCAATGTTCTGAATCGTCATCAGCCCCAGTTCGGACAACTTGGTGCGGGCAAACTCGCGCATGGCCGCCCGGTCGGTCATGCGAAACACCGACCCCAGGATCCCCGGTTTGCGCAATTCGCGCCCCAAGAACATGTTGTCGGCAATCGACAGGGCGGGTGACATCGCCAGTGTCTGATAGACGGTCTCAATTCCAGCATTGCGGGCATCATCAGGGCTGCGGAAATGGATTTCGCGGCCATCGAGCGTGATGACGCCATGATCGGGTGTAACCGCCCCGGACAATGCCTTGATCAGGGTCGATTTGCCGGCACCATTGTCGCCGATCACGCCCAGAATTTCACCCGGATACAAGTCGAAATCACAACCATTCATGGCGACCACCGTGCCATAGCGTTTCATCAGCCCGCGTGCCGTTATGATGGGTTGCGTGTCAGCTTGCCTCACTTCGAAGCCCTCCGCAGATATTGATCCAAAGCCACGGCGATGATGACCAGACAGCCGGTGGCAAAGGTCTGCCAGTAACTATCGACCCCCGCCAGAGACAAGCCGGTAATGAACACGCCGACGATGATCGCACCCAACACCGAGCCACCGATCGACCCGCGACCGCCGAACAAAGAGGTGCCGCCGATCACCACAGCGGTGATGCTGTCCAGATTTATGGTCTCGAACCCGATTGGGCTGATCGACTGCACCCGGCCTATGGCCACCCATGCGGTAAAGCCGCAGATCAAGCCGGCAACGCCGTAGACCGAGATCAGGGTTCTGTCGACCGCAATCCCCGACAGCATGGCCGCATCCGGATCGTCGCCCATGGCATGCACGTGCCGTCCCCATGCCGTGCGGTTCAGCACGTACCAAGACAACAGCGCCGCAATCAGCAGCATGATCATGCCAAACGTTACCGTCGCACCAAAGAATTTGAACTTTTCACCAAAGAACAGCAATTCCGGGGCCTTGGCCTCGATATCAACGTTGCGGATCGATTCCGACCCGGAATAGGCCAGTTTCAAGGCCCGAAAGATCGACAGGGTGCCCAAGGTCACGATGAAGGGCGGCAGTTTGATCTTGGCGACCAGCCAGCCGTTGAACAGGCCCATGGCCGTACCGGCACCAATGCCGATGATGATGGCCAGATAGACCGGTACACCGTGACCGATCGCCAGTTGACCCATGATCAGGGAAGACAGCACGACAATCTCGCCGACCGACAGGTCAATACCTGCCGTCAGGATCACGATGGTCTGTGCCAGCGCCACAAAGCCGGTGACGGTCACCTGCTGCAAAACCGT
>JBAXXO010000015.1:0-22293 GCA_037127855.1 Alphaproteobacteria bacterium | reverse complement strand
CATCAGTTTGCCGCCGTGGCCGCGGACCAATTCCGCCGCGATGGCCAGACCAAGGCCCGTGCCGCCACGCCGCGCCCCGCCTTGAAATGCCGCAAACAGATGCTCGCGGGCCTTGGGTGGCAGGCCCGGACCGGTATCGCTGACCCTGATCCACCATTCGCTGTCGCTCTCGCCGCCGGACAGTTCTACGATGCCGGCTTGACCGGTGGCGGCAATTGCCTGGCAGGCGTTGCGCACCAGATTGGTCAGCACGCGGTGCAACTGCTCGGCATCGGCGCGGATCACAAGGCCGACGGGCACGTTGTTCAGCAAGGTGACCTTGCCTTGCAGGATCAGACCCTCTTCCTCACTGAGTTCGTCGATCATGGGGCGCAGGGCAAAGCGGGTCAAACGGGGCGGGGACTCTTCGGCTTTGCCAAAGGCGAGGGTGCTTTCGCAAAGGTTGACGGCCCGGGAGATCGAGTTCACCAGTTTCGGGGCAAAGCGGGCAACGGTCGGGTCGGCACTTGATTCCAGACGATCGGCGAAAAGCTGGGCCGTGGTCAGGGTGTTGCGCAGGTCATGGCTGATCTTGGCCACAGCACCGCCCAGTTGGGCAAGACGTTCCTTTTGGCGCAGGGCTTGGGTCAGTTGGGTTTGCATGGCCATCATCGCCTCTTCGGCCACGCGCAGTTCGGTGATGCTGGCATTGGGCACGATGACGGATCGCGCGTCCTCGGGGGCGTCAGCATAGGTCTGCATGTTTCGCACCACGCGGCGGATTGGCAAAACCATCAGGCGCTGAACGGCAAGAAACAGCAAAACGGCCGTCACGACCGAGATCAAAGCCGAAAGGGCAAGGATGCGCAGGCTATAGTCCAGAAGGGCCGCGCGCAGCGGCGCGCTTTGCATGGTGACCTCGATCAGCAGGCCGCCGTCCTGCACCGGATTGCCGATCACGCGGATCACCTGATTTTCGGACTGCCAAAGCGCCGCGGCGGCATCGGCGATCAGTTGAAAAGGGCCAGCGTCCCGCAGGTCGAAGGTGGCGGTGATGGGCGATGGGACCGGCGAGGACAGAACAAGCTGCCGCACCTGATCGCGCAGGAGGACAACGTTATAGACCCCGGCATTCTTGAGCAATTCGGCTTGCAAATCAGGCGAGATATCCTCGTTCGTGGCCAGTTGGGCCAAAGAGGCGATCTGTGCCTCTTTCAAGCGGACCAACAGAAAATCGGCACGGTACCGGGCGACCGATGGGACAAAGATCAGAATTTCGGCCAGCATGACGAAAGCCACCGTCAAAAGCATCAACCGCCCCGACAGGCTGTTGAAAAAACCGCCCCTTTCAGTCGTGGTCAAACTCGTCTCCCTATGGCAACCAATCTTGCACGACGCGGACAAACTGCCTGAGCACAGGGTTAGCAAAAATTTTGGGGGAAAAATAGGCACCTGCTGCGCGTTTGGACAGTTCCCCCAAGGTCGGATAGGGTGCCACCATGCCCGCGATGGCGCTGAGTTTCAGCCGTTGGCTGATGGCAAGCGACCAGACCCCGATCAACTCGCCGGCATCGTGACCGACGATCGTCACACCGATGGGACGGCCGTTCAGGGTGACCAGCTTTAGGAAACCTGCGCCACGGGCTTGGGTGATGGCACGGTCATTGTGGTGATAGTCGGCGCGGGTGACGGTGATCCGGTCGCCATGCAAATGACGCGCCTCGGCCTCGGTGGGGCCGATCTGGGCCAGTTCGGGGTCGCAATAGGTGACCGTCGGGATGTGGTCGGTGCGTTCGCGGGCGGGCAGGCCCAGCACCACCTGACGCAGCACGATGCCCGCGTGATAGCCGGCGACATGGGTGAATTGTCGTCCCCCTGCCACATCGCCTATCGCAAAAATGCGGCGATTGCTGGACCGCAGCCGACCATCGACCTTGACGCCGTTTGGTGTGGTAGCGACGCGCGCGGCCGACAGGTTCAGTCGTGCGAGAGCGGGCGTGCGGCCAAGGGCAAGCAGCAGGTGGCTGCCCTTGATCTGTGTGCCGTCCGAAAGCGCCACGGTGACGTCACCGCAGATCGCCGCAACGCCCGTGTTTTCCAGTATATTGACACCTTCGTCGCGCAATCGTTCGCGAACGAGGGCAACTGCGTCGGGGTCGTCGCGGCCCAGAATGCGGCTTCGGGCGATGACGGTGACCTCGGACCCGAGGCGGCGATGCGCCTGCGCCATTTCGATCCCGATGGGGCCGCCGCCGAGGATGATCAGATGGCCCGGGCGGCGGGTGAGGGTGAAGATCGTTTCGTTGGTCAGAAAAGGTATGTCAGTCAGACCCGGCAGGTCGGGCACAACAGGATGCGAGCCGGTTGCGATGACAAAGCGCCGCGCGGTGATCACATCGTCACCCGCCTGCAATTGGTTGGGCGACAGGAAACTGCCCCAGGCCCGCAGGACGCGCACGCCCAACCCTTCGAAGCGCTGTTGGCTGTCGACGGGGGCGATCTGGGCGATGACACGCTGGACATGGGCGTGCGCCGCGCCGAAATCGACCACAGGTTCCACGGGCTGCACACCAAAACCCGCACCATCGCGGCGAGACTGCGCAATCTTGGCGGCTGCCAGCAGCGCCTTCGACGGCACGCAGCCCGTGTTCAGGCAGTCGCCGCCCATCTCGGCGCCTTCGACCAATACACAATCAGCGCCCATCTGCTGGGCGCCCGCGACCAGCGACAGGCCCCCCGATCCGGCCCCGATCACACACAGGTCGGTCTTGATCTGCGCCATGTCAGGTCTTTCTGCTTTGAACATATTTGATCACCAGGGGCAGTGCGGACAGCGCCGCCAACCCGGCCAGCGGCAGGCCGATCATGTCCGTCAGGCGCGGTGCCTCGCCGCGATCAAAGATGTCGCTCAGATCCGAGCCGATCGACGCATAGATCAGGCAAGCGGGAATGATACCCAGAATCGTGGTCATGGCAAAGGCCCATAGGCGCACGCCCACAAGGGCGGGCAAAATGTTGGAGATCGAAAAGGGCAGTACCGGGATCAGCCGCATGGTCAGCATCACCCAGATCTCGTTCTGTTTCAGGTTGGATTGAAGCCGTGCGACCGCACCACCCCGCGCCGCGATTCGGGCGGCAACGTCTTGGCTGAATCCGGACCGGATGGCCAAGAACAGCAAGACCGCACCAACTGTCGCTGAGGTGACATTGAAGATCACGCCGGGAAACAGGCCAAACAGAAAACCGCCTGTCAGCGACATGATCAGCCCGCCCGGCAAAGAGGTCAGTACGACCAGAATATAGATCACCATGAAGGCGAGCGCGGTCAGCAAATAATGCGCATCGCGCAGCCCGATCAGCCAGTCCCGGTTTTGGCCGAGCACCTCGAAACGCAGAAATTGCCGAAAATAGATCAGTCCGATGCCTGCGAAGATGGCAATGACCAGAATGGGCAGGCGTCGCAGCCAAGGATCGGGGATGGGTTCTGTCATGGCGTATCCAACGGGTTAAGGTACCATGACCTGCATTGCAGCCGGTACGCCAGTGGCTTCACGCGGGCTTGATCACTTTGCAGGTGGTGGATTGATCGTCAGCCAGCGTTTTGCCCGAATGAAGGGAGCCTTACGGGTGTTGGGGGGCAATTTTCAGTGCAAGGTGACGTTGACTTGGGCGCAAAGCGTCACTAAAGGACGATCTTCAAGTTTGCAGCCCTCGAATCCCTCCGGGTTCGGGGCATGAGGGAGACCGTGATGAAGCGCACTTTTCAACCGTCGAACCTGGTTCGCGCCCGCCGTCACGGCTTTCGCGCTCGTATGGCGACCAAAGGCGGGCGTCTTGTTCTGAACGCGCGCCGTGCGCGAGGTCGCAAGAAGCTGTCGGCCTGATCCATTCGCTGCTGGGGCCATTTGGGTCCAGTCGGCTTGGGCCGAGCCTATGTGGCAGGGCGTTTGGGGGCCGTTTTGATAGCTTTGCAGGACCAAGACCTGGGCAAGAATACTGGTTCGTCTGGATCGCCTGAGGAGGGCGCCGAAGGTGGCGCTGCCCGGTTGGACAGGGTGCGCCTGCGGGCAGACTTTCTGGCCGCTGCGTCGGCGCGCCGTCAGACTGCTGGCAGCTTCATGCTGCAAGCCCGGGCGCGTGACGATGACATGGCACCACGCGTCGGGTACACGGCCAGCAAGAAGATTGGCAATGCTGTGGCCCGCAACCGGGCAAAGCGGCGTCTGCGCGCTGCGGTACATCAGATCTTGCGCCCAATGGCCCGCACCGGTTGGGATTATGTGCTGGTGGCGCGACCCGGCGTGACCATAGCCCGGCCCTTTGTCGATCTGATGGCCGATCTGCATCGCGCCGTGTTGGCCGTGCACCGCCCATGACCCCTGCCGCCCATCTGCTCGCCTTGCCGATCCGCGCCTATCGGCTGTTTCTTAGCCCTTGGCTGGGTATGGACTGCCGTTTTCAGCCCACCTGTTCGGTCTATGCGTTGGAGGCGTTGGCGCAGCATGGCGCGTTGAAGGGTGGTTATCTGACTGTGCACCGGTTGTGCCGCTGTCATCCTTGGGGCGGCCATGGATATGACCCGGTGCCGGGGACGGATCAGGGCGAGGGCCACGAGTAAGAACTTGTGCCAACCGGCAGGGGCGCGCTGGACACCAAAGGCGTGCCTGCCGCAGTCATCGCCACAGTGATTGCTGGCGGGGCGATGGTCTTGAAATCCAGACTGTTGACGTCACTGCCGCCGATGTTCGTTTCAGTCGGTTTGCCGATGTCGGATATGCTGACACGGCTGCAAACAGCGGTGCAGGGGGGGGGGCGCAAAGTGCGCCATGGTCACCTGCGGCGCATGACGGCAACCGATGTCTGCTAGCGCCAGTTGGTGACGGTCGAATGATCGATCACACAGCGCGCCGAAAGCGGTGTTAGGCTGGCGTGAACGTTTTGGCAGGATGCGATGGATTGCCTGCGTCAACGCGGCTCTGCAAGGAGGAAACCGTCCCAGCATGCGTGCGTCCCCGCCAAGACAAAGATCGCACCATCAACCCAAGGATCAAAGACCTGTCACGGAGTTGTTGGCAAGAACATCGCGCTGCCCCGCTCACGGTTTCGTGAAAATTCAACGCAGTTTTGGGAGCAAGATTAATGTCCCGGTCAGCACCCTTGGCTAGGGTCATGCGCAGACCCCTGTTTGTTGGCTAAAGGTATCTCTGCATGACCAGATTGAATTCGGCCTCGGCCATGCGCGGCGTCTTGTGGCTGACAGGCCAGTTTCGCCGGCCCGAATTGATGGTGTTCGTTCCTGCCGTAACATTGGCTGCGTTCTGGCTGGGTGGGGAACGAATGCTGATCTTGACCGCCCTTTGCGCACCCCTGCTGTTTGTGATGAGCGGGGCGCTGCGCCTCTCGGGCGGCCAAGGCGGGGCGGCAGGGGACGCGCTGACCAGCTTGGTCATGCGACCGCAGATCGTATCGATGATGGATGACATCCTGCGCGAAGCCCCAAGCAGCGGCATGACGACAGCCTGCGTCGTTGTGCACATTGATGATGCAGCGGCCTTGGTGGATCGCTACGGTCCCGCCGCGCAGACCGATATTCTGGCGCAATGCGCTGAACGGATCTGCGCCAGTTTGCGCACAAGCGATGTCGTCGCCCGGCTGGAGGGAGGTGGATTTGCTGTCGCCTTGGGCCGGGTCCGCCGGCTGGATCTTGAAAGTGCCGTGCAATTGTGCGCGCGGCTGCAAGCGGCCCTTTCCGCACCAATCAGTCTGAATGGCGCACGACTGTTTGTGACCTGCTCGCTTGGCTTCTGTCTGGGCGAGCGGACACCGGGGGTTGGCGGCGCTGTCTTGCTCGATGCGGCCCAAGTGGCCGCAGACGAGGCTTTGCGCAACGGCCCGGGCGCGATCCGCGCCTATGCGCCTGATATGATGCGTAGCAAAGTTGACCGCGACACCCTGCGCGAAGAATTGGAAACCGCCTTGGATGAGGGGCAGATCCGCGCGCATTTCCAGCCGCAAATCTCGACCGATACCGGTGAAATCAGCGGGTTCGAGGCTTTGGCGCGCTGGTATCACCCCGAGCGCGGCCTGATTGCGCCGATGGATTTCATTCCCGCGATCGAGGATTGCGGCCTGAGCGGACGTCTGAGCGAAGTGATGGTTTACAACGCCTTGGTAGCCCTGTCGCGCTGGGACAAGGCGGGTTACAAGATCCCAACCGTGGCCGTAAACTTTTCCAAGTCCGAACTGCGCAGCCCGAGTCTGGCCACCAAGCTGCAATGGGAGTTGGACCGTTTTGATCTGCAACCCGAACGGCTGACGATCGAAATTCTGGAAACGGTTGTGGCCGATAGCGCGAACGATGTCGTCGTGGCCAACATTGCCGAGATCTCGCAAATGGGCTGCGGTGTGGATCTGGATGATTTCGGCACAGGCCATGCCTCGATCACCTCAATCCGGCGCTTTGCCGTAAGACGCATCAAGATTGACCGCAGTTTTGTGACAAAGGTGGACGAGGACCGTGAACAGCAAAAAATCGTCTCGGCGATCCTGTCAATGGCCGAACAACTGGGCATGCAGACTGTAGCCGAAGGTGTGGAAACGCCCGGCGAACATGCGATGCTGGCGCAACTCGGCTGTCGGCATGTCCAGGGGTTTGGGGTCGCGCGCCCGATGTCGGTGGATGACACCCTTGAATGGATCAGCCGGCATCTTTCGCGACAAACCCATACACCCCGGATCAGCAAGCGCGCCAAGTAGGGTTGGACCACCGCCAAAGCCGTCTGATGCCGTGGAACGACGGTCCTATTTGGCGCATGATGGCACGCAATGGCCAAAATCGCTTGACCTTTGCCGCCCCCTTCTGTTGAACGACCGCTGACATTGCACAAAGGCGGCAGCAGTCCCAATGGACGATCAGAACAAGAATCTTATCCTCGCAACGGTTCTCAGCTTCATGGTGATCCTGGGCTGGTTCGTGGCAGGGCCCATTTTGTTTCCCAGTTGGTTCCCGACCGAACCCGTAGCGACAACGCCCTTGACCGCCCTGCCAGCCGAAACCACCGCGCCACCCGCGCAGGCGGATGCGACGTCTGTGACGCTGGATGCCACGCCACAGGCCAAAGCCCCGCGTCTTACGCTGGAGACGCCGAAACTGTCCGGCTCTATCTCGGCACTGGGGGGGCGGTTTGATGACCTGTCGCTGACCACCTATCGCAAGACGGTCAAGCCCGATTCTGAAAACGTCGTTCTGCTGTCGCCGGTGGGATCAGGCCCGGCCTATTATGCGGTGTTCGGGTTCCAGCCTGGGGCAGGCATGACGGCGGCCGATGTGCCCGGCTATGATACGCTTTGGCAAACGACCGGCGGGACGCTTGGCCCAGACAGCCCCGTGACCATGACCTGGACCAATGACAAGGGTTTAAGCTTTACCCGTACCATAACGGTGGACCAAGATTTCATGTTCACCGTGACCGATAAGGTCGACAACACCGGAACAAGCGAGGTCAATCTTGCCCCGATCGGGGTCATCGCGCGCCACGGTCTGCCGAAACTGGAGCATATCTATGTTGTGCACGAAGGCCTGATCCGTCGCACCGACGGTATATTGAAGGAACGCAGCTATGCCTCGATGACCAGCCTTGCCGATTTCGAGGGGGCAAAGGGCGAAAAGGTCGAAGCGGTCACAGATGGCTGGATCGGCTTTACCGACCATTACTGGATGACCACGCTGATCCCCGAACAGGGCAAACCGTTCAGCGCGGTCAGCAAGTACACGCCTGGCAGCGACATCTATCAGGTCGAGGTACGCCAACCTGTCATGTCCATCGCACCGGGTGGAACTGCCTCGAGTGCGATCCAGCTTTTTGCTGGCGCCAAGGAATGGGAGGCGATCCATACCTATCAAAATCAGCCCAACTGGTACGAATGGCTGCTGGGCGACCGCACAGACCCCGAACGTCCGCAAATCGCAGGTTTCATCGATTCCATCGACTGGGGCTGGTTCTTTTTCCTGACAAAACCCATCTTTTCGGTGCTGCATTGGCTGCATGGCCTTATCGGCAACATGGGCCTTGCGATCATCGCACTGACCTTCATCCTTAAGCTGCTGGTGTTCCCGCTGGTCTACAAATCCTCGGTCTCGATGGCGCGCATGAAGGAATTGCAGCCCGAGATGGAGGCGCTGAAAGAACGTGCCGGCGACGACAAGCAAAAGCTGCAGCGTGACATGATGGCGCTTTACAAGGAAAAGAAGGTCAATCCGGCAGCGGGCTGTCTGCCAATCCTGCCGCAAATTCCGATTTTCTTTAGCCTGTACAAGGTAATCTTCGTCACCATCGAATTGCGGCAGGCACCGTTCTTTGGCTGGCTGAACGATCTGTCGCAGCCTGACACATCCTCGATCATGAATCTGTTCGGCCTGTTGCCTTGGGCCGGGCCGGTGCATGGCACACTGCTCGCCACCATCTTTATCGGGTTGTTGCCGATTCTGCTGGGCATATCGATGTGGTTCCAGCAAAAGCTGAACCCCGCCCCGACCGATCAGGTGCAGGCGCAGATCTTTGGCTTTATGCCGTGGGTGTTCATGTTCATGCTTGGCGGATTTGCCTCGGGTTTGGTGCTGTACTGGATCACGAACAACACCATCACCTTTGTGCAGCAATACATGATCATGTGGAGCCATGGCAAAAGACCCGACCTATTTGGCAACATTGCGGCTGGCCTCAAGAAGCCTGCCGCCCCGGCGACAAATGTGCCGACCAAGCCCAAGAAATGACCACCGGCGTCCCCTTTACGCTGGCAGAAACACCCGACAACGCCGCGCTTGAAACCGGACGGCTGTTGTTTTGCGGGCCGGTGGAGTTTGTAAAGGGCGTGGTCGCCATGTCGGGCCTGCCGCCGGCGGACCGGCCGGAGGTTTGCTTTGCGGGCCGTTCAAATGTTGGAAAATCCAGCCTGATCAATGCGCTGACCAATCGCAAGAACCTCGCCCGCGCCTCTAACACGCCGGGTCGGACCCAGGAAATCAACTTTTTCGCCCTGGGCGAGACGCACTATCTGGTGGACCTGCCCGGCTATGGCTATGCCGAGGCACCGCTGGCCGTGGTTGCCAAATGGCAGGCACTGCTGAAAAGCTATCTGGCAGGCCGCGCCAGTCTGCGCCGTGTCTTTGTGCTGGTGGATTCTCGGCATGGAATCAAGGATGTCGACGAAGAAATCCTGAAACTTATGGACCGATCAGCGGTGGCCTTTCAGGTGGTGCTGACCAAGGTTGACAAGATTTCATTGGCCCAAAAGGAAGCCGTGATCGAACAGGTCAAGGGCGCCTTGGGCAAACATGTCGCCGCCTATCCCGAGATCATCCTGACATCTTCGGAAAAGGGTGACGGCATCGAGGTTTTGAGGGCGGTGATCGCCACGATGATGTAGGGTGCATTGAGGTTAATCTGATTCAGATTGACTGCAATCCAAGTCAGGCAAGCCATTGGGAATGTTGCGTGTTGCGTTCAGACGTGCTGCGCGCCATTGATCTTCAACTCGGTGCCGGAAATGTACCGGGATTGATCCGAACACAAGAACCACACGGCATCCGCCACCTCGCTGGGCAGGCCAAGGCGACGCAGTGGCAGTTTTTCGACGATCTTGTCGGTGCCCGGTGACAGGATGGCGGTGTCGATCTCGCCTGGGGCGATGGAATTGACGCGCACCCCTAAAGGCCCGAAATCATAGGCCATTTCACGGGTCAGAGCCGACAACGCCGCCTTGGATGTCGCATAGGCCGCGCCGGCGAAAGGGTGTACCCTTTCGCCGGCGATCGAGGTGACATTGACGACAGCCCCCTTGGCGGCAGAAAGCTCCTGCATCAACCCGCGCGCCAGCACGATCGGGGCAAAGAAATTGACGTGAAAAACCTGCCCCCAACTGCGCAGATCGGTGTCGAGGGTGTTCAGCCGCCCACCGCCCACCGCCTTGGGCGAGATGCCGGCATTGTTGACGAGGGCATGCAACGTGCCGTTCAGCTTTTCCTTGATACCCACGATGGCGGCGATGGTCTTGTCAGGGCTGGCGAGATCGATCTGAATGTGATTTTCCTGTCCGTTCGGCCAAGGACAACGCGGGTCGAATGGCTGGCGCGAGCAGGTCAGCACGCGCCAGCCCTCGCGCTCGAACCGTTTGACGGTGGCGTGACCGATCCCGCGCGATGCACCAGTCAGGACGATGGATTTTTGTTCACTCATCGGGCCAGTCTAGCCAAGCCGTTGGCAGAGGCAAGGCTTGGCAGCACGGATCAAAGGCCGTAAACTGCGCCAGTAACGCCGGAGTGCATGATGAAAGCCCAGACCGTGAGCCGCCAAGACGCCCAGACCATTGCCCGCATGCTGACCGAAACCTTGCCGCATATGCTGCGGTTTGATGATGCGGTGGTGGTGGTCAAGTTCGGCGGAAATGCGATGGGCGACGATGCTGCCATGGCCGAGTTTGCCCGCGATATCGTGCTGATGAAACAGGTCGGCGTCAACCCGATCGTGGTGCATGGCGGCGGACCGATGATCAATGAGATGCTGACCAAGCTGGGGATCAAATCCGAGTTCGTGCGCGGCAAACGGGTGACCGACAAGGCCACGGTTCAGGTGGTCGAAATGATCTTGTCCGGTCTTGTCAACAAACGGATCGTTCAGGCGATCATGGATGCGGGCGGGCGCGCCGTGGGGATATCGGGCAAGGATGACGATCTAATGGTCTGCGTCGCCGATGATCCGGAACTGGGCTATGTCGGGCGGCCTGTCGAGATGAACGTGCAGGTGCTGCGCGATCTTTACAAGGCAGGGATCATTCCGGTGGTCGCCCCTGTCGCGACAGGGATGGCCGACAACGAGACGTTCAACGTCAATGGCGACACCGCGGCCGGGGCGATTGCGGGCGCATTGCAGGCCGACCGGTTGCTGTTGCTGACCGATGTGGCGGGGGTAAAGAATGCGGCTGGCGAAGTCATGACCGATATCACGCCCGACGATATCCGGGCGATGATCGCCGATGGCTCGATCTCGGGCGGGATGATCCCCAAGACCGAGACGGCATTGATGGCGTTGGAGCAGGGGGTTCGGGCGGTGACGATACTGGATGGGCGGTTGCCGAATGCCTCGATCCTTGAATTGTTCACGGATCACGGAGCAGGCAGCCAAATTCGCACCACCGAGCCACGGGTCAAGCCCCGGATCAAGCGTTGATCGGGATACAGGCCGCCTTTACCGAGCATCATCTTGAGGTTCTGGGAGGGTTTCAGGTTGATGATGACGAGGCGGGCCTGCCGAAAGGGACGCGGACCCTGCTGTTGATCGGACCCAGCGAGCCGGGTTTTTGGCCGCATCTTCAGTCGCAGCCGGAATGGGGCGGGCCTGATCCGGTGGACCGCTGGTCGCGGCGGGTGATCGGACAGATTGCATGTGATCTGGGTGGAAAGGCGCTGTTTCCGTTCGGGGGGCCGCCTTATCATCCGTTCTACAGTTGGGCGCTGCGGTCGGGATCGGTTTGGGAAAGCCCGGTCAAATTGCTGGTTCACGTGGGACAGGGTTTGTTGGTCAGTTTTCGCGGCGCGCTTGCGTTGCGGGAGAAGATTGACCTGCCGCCTTCCCCCGCGCGGCCCTGCGATAGCTGCGCGGCAAAGCCTTGCCTAACCGCCTGCCCCGTCGCTGCCTTGACCGGGGCCGGCTATGATGTGCCGCGCTGTCGCGGACATCTGGACCGTCCCGAGGGTGCTGCATGTCTGACAGGCGGTTGTCTTGTGCGAGTCACTTGCCCCGCCTCGCAACCTTATGCAAGGATGCCCGAACAGTCGGCCTATCATATGAGGCAGTTCCACCAATGAAGCGTCTGATCCTGACCCGTCACGCGAAATCGAGCTGGGATGACCCGGCTGCCCCGGACCATGACCGCCGGCTGAATGAACGCGGCAAGGCTGCGGCGGCTGAGCTGGGCATATGGCTGGCCTCACGCGGATATATTCCGGGCGAGGTGCTGTGTTCGGACGCGGTGCGCACGCAAGAAACCTGGGAGGGGTTGGCCCCTGCATTGCCCGGCACACCAGTCTTGCTGATGAAGCCGGCCCTGTATCATGCCGGGCCCGATGTCATGCTGGCCGTATTGCGGCACGCGACCGAGGATTGCGTGATGATGATCGGGCATAATCCGGGGATCGCAGAATTTGCCGCCCGGCTGGTCGCCTATCCGCCGATTCATGCCGATTTCCACCGCTATCCGACGGGTGCCACGCTGGTATGCGACTTTATCGCCGACAGTTGGACCGAGGTTGGCTATGGCATGGCCACGACCGACGATTTCATCATCCCGCGTGAAGTGGTCGTCTGACACCCCCTTCCCAAGCGCGGGAGCAGATTTGGAGTTGCGTCGGAGCAGGTTCACTTGACCCGACTGAGCTCGCTTGAACCCGAAGATCTCATGGCGCTTTTCAACCCAAGATTTCACACAGGTGTCGTAATCCCGAAACAAAATCTTCGCTTTGGCCCTGTATCGCCAAGCCGTCGGGTGCGAGTTGGGACAACCCCGCATGGTGCGGGACTTGCCAGCCTGACCGAATGAACGGAGCCATTCCTTGACGACTTCTTCCATTTTCCGCGCGACGCTGATCGCAACGTCGCTGATGGCCGCCGCCACCGCCCAAGCCGAGACCGTAGCGCCGGTGGAAGCCGCCGCAGTGGCAGCACCGGTCGCGCCGACGCTGACATTTGGTTTCGAAATCACACCGGAATTCCAGGCCAGTAACAAGTCCGGTTCCTATGAATCGGGCGATCTGGCCCAAACGGTGTACAAGATTTCCGTGTCCAAGGCGCTGCCGAACGGCATGTCGGTCGCAGGCAGTCTGGCCGAAACCTTTCGTGCGCCATCTGGTGGGTCGGCCACGACCTATAGCCAGTTCGAGGTGAAGGCCGGCTACAAGTACAAAGCCTCGCCGACCTTTTCGGTGCCAATGTCTGCAACGCTGGGCTATGCCTTTGGCGAGTCGCCGAACATCGACCCGGTCGACCCCAAATCGCCCGAAGCCTATTATGCGTTCAACGTCGGGGCCGACTACAAGATCGACAAATCGCTGACCTGGAACGTCATCGACGCCCGCTATCGCAACGCGTTCAACCAAGACTGGCTGACGCCGAAAGTAACAACCGGTTTCACCTATGCGATGAGCTCGACCGGTTCGGTCACCGCCAACTTTGGCAAGAGCTGGAAAGACACCGGCAAAGGCATGAAGAATGACAAGTACAGCTTTGGCCTGGGCCTGAAGTATCTGTTCTGATTTACACGGTTGTCTGCGTTAAGGGGTAAAAACAGCCGTTGGGTGTTCCGCCGAACGCCCAACGGTTTTTTATGTCAATGACCCAGGATCTGCGACAGGAACAGTTTGGTGCGATCTGACTTGGGGTTGTTGAAAAACTCGCGTGGTTCGTTCTGTTCGACGATCTGGCCCTGATCCATGAAGATCACGCGGTTGGCCACGGCCTGGGCAAAACCCATTTCATGGGTGACGCAGATCATCGTCATGCCGTCCTGCGCAAGGCCGATCATCGTATCGAGAACCTCTTTGATCATTTCGGGGTCGAGCGCCGAGGTCGGCTCGTCGAACAGCATGATGCGGGGTTTCATGCACAAGGACCGGGCGATGGCGACACGCTGTTGCTGGCCGCCCGACAATTGGCCGGGGTATTTGTGCGCCTGTTCGGGGATCTTGACCTTGTTCAGAAAATACATGGCGGTTTCATCGGCCTCGGCCTTGGGAATCTTGCGGACCCAGATCGGGGCCAGTGTCAGGTTTTCCATAATGGTCAGATGCGGGAACAGGTTGAAGTGCTGGAACACCATGCCAACCTCGGACCGGACCTTGTCGATGTTCTTGATGTCATTGGTCAGTTCGGTGCCATCGACGATGATCTGGCCCTGCTGATGTTCCTCGAGCCGGTTGACGCAGCGGATCAGCGTGGATTTGCCCGAGCCTGACGGGCCACAGATCACGATACGCTCGCCGGTTTGCACCGTCATGTTGATGTCGCGCAGCACATGAAAGGTGCCGTACCACTTGTTCATCGCGGTGATCTGGATCGCAACCTCTTGCGTCATGTTGGTTTGCAGGGCGTTTGCCATGGGTCTTGATCCTTAATTGTGGTCGGTGCGCAGCTTGCCTTCGAGGTATAGCGAGTACCGGGACATGCCGTAGCAGACGACAAAGAAGATTGCGCCGACGAACAGGTAAGGCTCCCAGTAGACGCCTTTCCAGTTGATGTCGGCACGCACGATGGTGGTGATGCCGCGCAACGGTTCGGCAAGGCCGACAAACGTCACAAGGGTGGTATCCTTGAACAGTCCGATAAAGGTGGACACGATGCCGGGGATCGACACTTTCAACGCCTGCGGCATGATGATCAGGCGTTGCGCCTGCCAGTAGTCAAGGCCCAAGGCGTCGGCCGCCTCATACTGGCCTTTGGGCAGGGCGGCAAGGCCACCGCGCACCACCTCGGCGTTGTAGGCAGCGGAGAACAGGGTGACGAGGATGACGACGCGCAGGATCAGGTCGAAATTGGTGTTGGGCGGCAGGAAATATTGCAGCAGCAGCGAGGCGGTGAACAGCATGGTGATCAGCGGCACGCCACGGACAAATTCGATGAAGCCGACCGACAGCGCCTTGACCAGAAACATGTCGGATTGGCGGCCCAGTGCCAACAGAATGCCGATGGGCAGCGACAGCGAGATCGAGGACACGCCGATGATGAAGGCCAGCAGAAAGCCGCCCATCTTGTCGGATTCGATGGGGGTGATGGCCAAGGGGATCAGGTGCTGCATCGCCTCGGCCACCTTGTCGTCCAGCAGCAGCCACCAAAGCACGGCGGCCACGACGCCGATACCGGTCGCGATCGGCACGCCAAGGCGCGGGCTGAGCAGGCGGTAGGCCGCGACCAGCACGCCGAATCCCGCCATGATGGACACCTGGCCCCAGAGCGAGCCACCCCACAGCAGCCAGACCGTCAGAAAAGGGTAGAGCAGGGTCAGGTACCACAGCAGATTCAGGCGTGTATAGGCAAGGTAGCTGGCAAGGATCAAGCCGGCCGACAGGGCAAGAAACAGCCACATCGGCATGTTTACAAGAAACAGCGACAGTATGGTCAGGGCCGAGACGATGCTGACCAGCAGGCCGGCATTACGGGCATTATCGCCAAACAGGATGGGCGCCAGCGCCACGAGCAGCAGGCCAAAGGCCAGCACCGGGCGCCAATACAGTTCGGGTGGGTAAAAGCCGTAGATGAACTGATACCAGCGTGCATGGATGATCGCCCAGCAGGCACCGCTGGCATCCGGGCCGGCATTCTGGGCGATGATGCTGCGGCATTCGGTCAGCGAGCTGGCGGTCCAGACGCCGTTCAGCAACCATGGCAGCGACAGGGTCACGACATAATACAAGGTGGCGATGCCAAGCAGGGTCAAGCCGATGTTCAGCGCCGATGAAAACAGGTTTTCGCGCAACCACTTGACCACGCCGCGTTCAGTGACGGGGGGCGCCTGGGGTGTCAGCATTTCGGTGCGGACGAAGGTTTGCAATCTAACGCTCCTTCAGTTTGACAGAGGCGTTGTACAGGTTGCCGAAGGCCGAGATGATCAGGCTGAGGATCAGGTAGATCAACATCATCAACAGCATGCATTCCAGCTCGCGGCCGGTCTGGTTCAGAGTGATGCCGCCCAGGGTGCCGCGCAGGTCAAGATAGCTGACGGCGATGCCCAGCGAGGTGTCCTTGGTCAGCGACAGCCACTGCGAGATCATCGGCGGGATGATGACGCGCAGAGCCTGCGGCAGGATGATCAGGCTCATGGTGCGACCGGGGCGCAGGCCAAGGGCAAAGGCGGCCTCGGACTGGCCACGGCTGATGGCCTGAATGCCCGAGCGGACGATTTCGGCGGTGACGGCGGCGTAGTACAGGGTCAGCGACAGAGTCAGGGCCGAGAAGGCGTGATCAAAACTGATGCCGCCCTGAAAATTAAAGCCCTTGAACACCGGGTATTCCAGATGAAAGCCCATGGCCATCAGCGCGGCCACGGTCGGAAGGATCAGAACCAGCAGGCTTTGATACCATGTGACGGGACGAATGCCGGTCGTCTCTTGAACGATTCTGGCGCGGCGCAGCAGCAGGCGGTTGACCCAGATGCAGCCGCCGATCAGCGCAATGATGAAGAGCAGCGACGTGTCGATGCCGCCTACGGCGGGCAACGGTCGGTCGAGCATGGGCATGGGGATGTTGGTCGAGCGGTTGGTGACGGCGACCGAGTTCCACAAGCTCATGCTGGCTTTAGAGACACCTTCCACCACCTTGAAATCCTTGGGCTGGGGGCGGGTTTCGGAAAACACAGTGCCGATCAGGACGATCCACAACAGCAAGGGGACGTTGCGAAACATTTCAACATAGACGCCGATAAGACGCGAGACGATCCAATTGTTTGACAGCCTGAGCACGCCCAGCACGACGCCAAGGACGGTGGACAGGATGCTGGCGATGACAGCGACGACGATGGTGTTGACCAGACCGACAAGGGCGGCGCGGAAATGCGTGGAATCGTTGGTATACGGGATCAGAGTCTGACCGATGTCGTAGCCGGCGCGGCGCCACAGGAAGCTGAAATCGATGTCCTTGCCCTTGATCGCAAGATTGTGGCGGGTGTTGTCGACCAACCAGGCCACGAACAACAGTGCAAGGATCAGCACGATCACCTGAATGGTGATCGAACGATAGCGGGTGTCGTATATGAGCATACCGAGCCGAAAGCTCTCTTTCGGTGCGTCCGCAGCCAGAGTCATGGACTTCCCCTTGTCGTAGACGGCTCCGGCTTAAGCCGGTTATTGCCCCTGAATGGGGCCGTCAGTTCATTACCGTGTCCGAATGAAAACGGGCGCGCCATTGTGGCGCGCCCGTGATCGGTGCAAGATCTACCGGAAAGGCGGCGAATACTGCAGACCGCCCTGGGTCCACAGCGCATTCAGACCGCGTGCCAGACCGATCGGGGTCGAAGCGCCGATATTGGCCTCGAAAATCTCGCCATAGTTGCCGTTGGCAGCGATGGCATTCTTGGCCCAGGCGTTGTCCAGACCCATCATCTTGCCCTGGTCACCCTCGATCCCCAGCATACGGCGGGTTTCGGGATCGGCGGTGGAGGCGGCGACCTCTTCGATATTGGCTTTGGTGATGCCTTTTTCTTCGGCAGCCAGCAGCGCATAGAACGTCCAGCGGACGATATCGCCCCACTGGTTGTCGCCATGGCGCACCAGCGGACCGAGCGGCTCTTTCGAGATGATCTCGGGCAGGATGACATATTCAGCGGGGTTCGGCAGCGTGGCGCGCGATGCCGCCAGGCCCGAGGCGTCGGTCGTGTAGGCGTCGCAGGCACCGGCGAGGAATTGCTTTTGCGCATCGGCGTCGTCGGCCACGGTGACGGGCGTGTACTTGATGTTGTTCGACTTGAAATAGTCGGCCAGGTTCAACTCGGTCGTGGTGCCGGTCTGGATGCAGACGGTCGCGCCATCCAGTTCCTTGGCCGAGGAGACGCCAAGGTCTTTTCTGACCATGAAGCCCTGACCGTCATAGTAGTTCACGCCAGCCCAGTCGAATTTCAGGTCGGTGTCGCGCGAGTAGGTCCAGGTCGAAGTGCGGACCAGCATATCGACTTCACCGGAGGCCAGCGCGGTAAAGCGTGTTTCGCCGGTCGTGGGGACGTATTTGACCTTGGTCTGGTCGCCAAAGATCGCCGCAGCGACGGCCTTGCAGATGGCGACGTCAAAACCCTGATAATTGCCATCCGCGTCGGGAGCGCCAAAGCCGGTCAGGCCGGTATGGACGCCGCAGTTCAAGACGCCGCGTGCCTTGACATCGTCCAGTGTCGTCGCACTGGCAGCACCGGCCACCAGGGCCGCGACCGTCAGAGTTCCAAACAGTATACTTCTTTTCATGGATACCTCATCTTGTTGATCCATCCCTGCGGACGGTTTGCACAGCCAGGTTGCCCCGGCCATTGTTAGACTTGACGTGCCAACTCAGGTAAGCCGGGTTTCGGTCTTCCCTGCCAGGTTTTTTGGGAGTGCCCAAAGTGCAAGCAGTCTTGCCTTCATCCAGACTTACGTCAAGATCGGATTCCGCTAAAGCGGAAGTGCTGGAAATTTGGCAATAGGGCCCTGGGTTTCGCACCGTAATGCGCGAATTTGTCTATAAACTGATCAGCTTGTTCAACAAACGGCCCAGAAGCGGGCAGCTTGGTGAAAAGCCAGACGCTTGGTTTCGGCCAGGGCGGCGGCCTCATCATCGGCACCCCAAAGTGAATTCTGGTAGGTTTCATCGATTCGGCTAAGGGTCCATGCTTGTTCAGGGGACAGGTGGTCATGCGTGATGGCAAATGCCAGAATCAGAGAACCGGACAGGGAAACAAGGTCGTGAAAGGCGGCGGTCTGGAAATGGCTGTGGGCACGCGTCAGGTGGTGCAGGCGGTTCAGCGAGGCTTCGGGCTGCGGAACATGGATCACGCCGGTGGTCACGGTCAGAGGGGTATTCAACCGGTCTTGCGCCCATTGCAGCAACGGGTCCCAGGCCTGAGCCTGCAGGGTGGTCAGTTCGACAGGGCCGGGCGCGCGGTAACATAGCAGGTCGCTGTCGCCATAGGCGGCGAGCAGGGCCACAACCTCGTCGAATTGTGGGGCCACCTTTTCGAGGGCCGAGTTGGCGGCGCGGGTATAGGGCATCGTCTGGGGACGTATCGGGCCGTGCTGGGCGTCCCATTCGGCGGCGATGGCCTGTGCCATGGCCAAGGTCGGTACGACCAGCGGTAACTTGCCGGGCGTTTTGACCGGGCGGTCATCGAGCAGGACGGTATAGCCGCCGTCCACTTGGCGCACGGTGCACTCCTGCCAAAAGCGTTTCAGCTTCCAGCTCATTCCAGATCGCCGAAGGGATCGGCGGGCACGTCATCGACATTCCAGTCGAGCATTTTCCACGTCCTTGCCATGTGATCGGGCAAGGGCGCGGTAAAGGTCATCAGTTTCTTGGTGATGGGATGTTCAAAAGACAGCAGACGGGCATGCAGATGCATCTTGCGGCTGACATCGCCACCGATATTGGCACCCCAGCCATCGCCGAGATTCTCGGCCGTGCCGACGCCATATTTGCTGTCGCCGATGATCGGGTGGCCCATTTCAGACATATGGGCGCGCAATTGGTGGGTGCGACCGGTGACCGGTTCCAGCGCCAGCCAACTCATCCGATTGGCAAGGAACCACAGGACGAAATAGTCAGACTGAGCGCGTTTGGCATCGGGAAAGTCGGCCATCTTGGCGGGGTGGACGCAAATCATCCGCTCGCCATCGCCACGGCCACCCGGGGCCTTCATCAAACCATATTTGACCGAGCCCTTTTTGGGATTGGGCACGCCCGCAACCAAAGCCCAGTAGATTTTCCGTGTGGCGCGGTGGCGTAGCGCCTCGGACAGGGCGCGTGCCACGCGGTCGGTGCGGGCCAGCATCAACAGGCCCGACGTATCCTTGTCCAGCCGGTGCACCAGCTTGGGCCTGTCCTTGTAGCCAAATTTCAGCGCCTCGGTCAGACCGTCGACATGGCGGTCACCTTGGCCCGAGCCGCCTTGCGACGGCAGGCCGGCAGGTTTGTTCAGGATGATGATATGTTCATCCTTCCACAAGACGGCATCCTGAATCATCTGGCTGTCAGATTGACTGATCTTCTGCATGGCCCTGGAGGGGGCGACAGTGTCGGGCAAGGGCGGGACGCGAATGATCTGACCGGGGATGACGTGATCGCTGGCCTTGGCGCGGCCTGAATCGACGCGGACCTGCCCGGTGCGGCACAGCTTTTCGACCGCGCCTTGGGTAAGTTGCGGAAACCGGCGTTTGAACCAGCGGTCAAGGCGCTGTTCGCCCTCGTCGGCGGTGACGGTGAGCAGTTTGACGTCGCTCATGCAAGCGCTCCACGGGCAAGTGCCGCACCTGCGGCGACAGCGATAAGGGAAAATAGCACGGTTGCGGCGATGTAAAGCAGGGCCTGAACGGGTTGGCCTTGGGTGTAAAGTTTCAGCGCGTCCAGCGAGAAGGCCGAAAAGGTGGTAAAGCCACCAAGGATGCCCGTCATCAGCAGCGGTGACAGTCGCGGGGTCAGCAGGACGAACAGTGCCCCCATGACCAGCGATCCGGCGACGTTGACGATTGCGGTGGCCACGGGGGCACCGATGGCGGCAACTGTCAGATAGCGCAGCACAGAGCCGAGCGCGCCGCCGATGGCGACTTGGGTCAGGGTCCAGATCATCAGATTTCCTTGGGCGCGGGGCGCGGATTTGTCAACGGGGCTTGCGGTCAGCGCTTGGCACGCAGCCGGGCAAAGTAGTCGATGCGCTTTTTCAGGTCGCGTTCAAAGCCACGTTCGGCGGGGTGATAATAGACCGGGCGTTTCATGCCGTCGGGAAAGTAGTTCTGGCCGGAAAAGCCATCTTCGGCGTCGTGATCATAGGCATAGCCCGCGCCATAGCCGATCTCTTTCATCAGTTTGGTGGGGGCGTTGCGAATGTGCAGGGGCGGCGGTTGGCTGCCGGTCTGGCGGGCCTCGGCGCGGGCCGCGTTGTAGGCCATATAGGCGGCGTTGGATTTGGGGGCGAGGGCGAGGTAGATCACGGCCTGGGCAAGGGCCAGTTCGCCTTCGGGGCTGCCCAGACGTTCATAGGTTTGCCAGCCCGCAAGGCAAAGCTGCTGGGCCTGCGGGTCGGCCAGACCGATATCTTCGACCGCCATGCGGGTGATGCGACGGGCGAGAAAGCGCGGATCCTCGCCGCCTTCGAGCATGCGGGTAAACCAGTAAAGCGCGGCGTCGGGATCCGATCCGCGGACGGATTTGTGCAGGGCGGAGATGAGATTGTAATGCTCGTCACCGGATTTGTCGTATTTCGCGGCGCGGCGCATCAAGCGAGTGGCGAGCGCGTCACGGGTCAGGGTCGTGTCGATGCGCCACGCTGCGATCTGTTCGATCAGGTTCAACAGCGTGCGGCCATCGCCGTTGGCCATCTCGGTCAGGGATTCGCGCGCCTCACCGGTCAGCGGAAGGCGGCGGTTCAACGCCCGCTCGGCCCTTTGGCACAGCAGTTCAAGGTCGGTGAGCGTCAGCCGTTCGAGGACGATGACTTGCGCGCGCGAGAGCAGTGCGGCGTTCAATTCGAAGCTGGGGTTTTCAGTCGTGGCACCGACCAGAAGGATCGTGCCATCCTCCATAAAGGGCAGGAAGCCGTCTTGCTGGGCTTTGTTGAAGCGGTGGATTTCATCGACGAACAGCAGCGTGCCCTGCCCGGTCTGGCGACGTATCTTGGCAGAGTCAAAGACTTTGCGCAGGTCGGGAACCCCGGTGAGGATCGCGGAGATCTGCACAAAGGCAAGGTCGGTTTCAGCCGCCAGCAGCCGCGCGATGGTGGTCTTGCCCACACCGGGCGGACCCCACAGGATCAGGGACGACAAGGAATGCGCCGCCAGCATCGACCCCAAAGGCCCGTCCGGCCCCAGCACATGACCCTGCCCGATCACCTCGGCCAGATTGCGCGGGCGCAGACGGTCGGCCAGCGGGCGCGGCGCGTCTTGGGCTTTGCTGGGTGTGTCGAACAGATCGGGCATGTGGGGAAGATAGTCGGGGTGACGCGAAGGTGCCAGAGGCTGCGCCAGCCGGAATGCTTGCCGGCCTATGTTGAAAAAGCTCTAGGTGGCGAGGTCGGACGAATTCAGAACAAACGACTCTACATAGTCGCTATGTTAAGATAATGTAAACGGCCAATTTCCTTGGAGGAATCCATGGCAACTACGGGCGCAGAAAACATAACGCCACAAGAGGAAGTACGTTTGATATCGGATGTGCCAGCCCCGTTTGCGAACAAGATCTTTCTGACAATTTTTCCAGTAGGTGTGAGGATAACGTTTGTCAAACAATTTGGGCCAGAGTTTGTGCCTTCAGTTCGGAATGCTGTGTTTCTTCAGTACGCAGATGCAATATCTTTACGAGCTGGCTTAATTGGTCACTTAGCCGAACTCAACCCAGTCCAAACCGAGCAAAAATAGTATGGCATCTTCGCCATCTAAGCTACGGGGAACACAGACCTCGTCTGTGTCGTCTGCGACCTGAGGGTCCTCCATCAAGACAGTTTACCTATCAAGAACACAGGAGGTTGTCCCGGTGAACAGAAACGACCTAGGCTCTGGACCCATTAATTTGCTTGCTTTTTCGTCGAGGCATTGATTCACTG
>JBAXXO010000014.1:0-22470 GCA_037127855.1 Alphaproteobacteria bacterium | reverse complement strand
AACTCACCTGACCAACGTCATCAGCGCCGAGAACTTCGGGCGAAGATCGAAGACCCTCAAAGGCCTGACGCCCCATGAGGTCATCTGCAAACAATGGACAATCGCACCCGAAAGGTTCACCCCAAACCCGATCCATCACATGCCGGGACGGAAGACCTAGAGCGGATTGCCTGTCTAGGATTGCACTCAATCTGAATCAGCTTGAGTGCAATCCGCTCTAGCCCGCATCAAGAAAGCCTGCGGTTTGAGCCACTTGTCCGCGCTCGACCCCAAGCCCCAGACCATCCGCTACGAAAAGCCCCCCCCCCGCGGAGATGAACTATATCGACATCAAGAAGCCGGGCCGCATTGCGGGCATCGGCCACCGCATCATCGAAGACAGAACGGGCAAGAGCAACGCGCGCGCGCAAGAACGGCGGCAAGGGCTGGGAATACATGCGTGCGAACCGGCGCGCAATCAGCGTCTTGGACAGCGACAAAGCAAGCGTCGATGCCTGCTGTATCGCTGGGAACCGCTTCGCCAACGATCCTCCATCCGTCACATCCATCACGGCCAAAACTTGGCCAAAGGTCAAATGGACGGGCCGTTGGTATTAGACAGGGCAAAGAACGGCGGAATCCGCGCCATCTGGGCCTCGGACAACAGGTACATGTCGGTAATTGGAGCACCCCCTGCGTGCCGCCAGTGAATCAATGAGTTGTGGCAACCGCAAGCAAGTTAATGCGTCCAAACCCTATCGAGGCTCACACCGACCTTCAAACGCCAAACCGCAGCGATTCCGTACCCCGCGCGCGGGCGTGCCGTTCCAATACGTCTGAACCACTTGCAGACCTATAGCAGCGTCCCAGGCAGGCAAATTCTTCAATTCATTACAAAATTGGTGAGCCGGTCGGGATCCGAACCCGAGACCTACTGATTAAAAGTCAGTTGCTCTACCGGCTGAGCTACCGGCCCACTGCCCGGCTAGGTACGTAAACTGCCAAGGCGCGTCAACCCCCACCCTGGCTGTTTTTTCGGTAGCGCCAGTGCTCTGGCAAGTCGAGCCGCTTGACTATGGCAGTCACGGCGCGTGGGCGGACGACGAAGGCGCACCCAAAGGGGCGGTATATCAAGCCAGAAAACGCCAAGGCACTGGAAGAGTCCGAAACTGCCGCGTATAGAACCGCCATGGACCAGACAGGCGCGCCACAAGGGCTGGGCTTCATCAAGATGCATGGAGCGGGCAATGATTTCGTTATCATCGATTCGCGATGCCGCGAAGCGGTGATCACCCCGGCGCTGGCGCGCGGCATCGGTGACCGCAACCGTGGCGTCGGTTTCGACCAGTTGGCCGAAATCCACAGCGCCGCAACCGCTGATTTCGCCCTGACTTTCTGGAACAACGACGGCACCCAGGCCGAAGCTTGCGGCAACGCCACCCGCTGCGTCAGCGATCTGATCCTGCGCGAAACAGGGCGCGACATGGTCAGCCTGACCACCCCGCGTGGTCTGCTGCAGGCGGTGCGCAGGTCAGATGGCCTCGTCGCGATCAATATGGGCGCGCCACAACTGCTGTGGGATCATATCCCTCTGTCGCGCGCGGTGGATCCGTTGCACCTGCCACTTTCTGGGGACCCAGCGGCCGTCGGCATGGGCAACCCGCATTGCATCTTTTTCGTCCCCGATGCCGAGGCGGTCGACCTGACGCTGCTGGGGCCCCATACCGAACAGGACCCTCTTTATCCAAACCGCACCAATGTTGAATTCGCCGCCCTGATTGCCCCGGACACGGTGCGGATGCGGGTATGGGAGCGGGGTGTCGGCATCACGCTTGCCTGTGGCTCGGGTGCCTGCGCCACAGCTGTCGCCGCCCATCTGCGCGGTCTGACCGGACGACAGGTCACCCTGCATCTTGACGGTGGCACGCTAGAGGTCGACTGGCGCGACGACGGCGTGTGGCTGACCGGTCCTGTCGTGCATGTGTTCGACGGCAGGTTGACACCGGCCTTTGTGGCCCTGCACGCATGACGGCCCCGATCTTTGCCACCTTGGGCTGCCGTCTGAACGCCTATGAAACTGAAGCGATGAAACAACTTGCCACGGCGGCGGGTCTGCAGGACGCCGTGATCATCAACACCTGCGCGGTCACCGTCGAGGCCGTGCGCAAAGCCAAGCAGGAAATCCGCCGCTTGTCGCGCGAACATCCCGACGCGTGGATCATCGTGACAGGTTGCGCGGCCCAGACCGAACCCGAAACCTTTGCCGCTATGGCAGAAGTGACCCGCGTCATCGGCAACCATGAAAAGATGCAGCCCCAGACCTGGAAGCGCCTTGAGACCGCCGAATTGGCCCGGCTTGACCTGATCGGTGCCACGGAAAAGGTTCAGGTCGATGACATCATGTCGGTCCGTGAAACGGCTGGCCATCTGATCGACGGCTTTGGCCGCCACCGGGCCTATGTTCAGGTACAAAACGGCTGCGATCACCGCTGCACCTTTTGCATTATCCCGTACGGCCGTGGCAACTCGCGCTCTGTCCCGGCCGGGGTGGTCGTCGAGCAGATCAAACGATTGGTCGGCAATGGCTTTAACGAGGTTGTCCTGACGGGTGTTGACCTGACATCCTGGGGCGCCGACCTGCCGGCGCAGCCACGCCTTGGCGACCTTGTGAACCGCATCTTGCGCCTTGTTCCTGACCTTAATCGGCTGCGCATCAGTTCGATCGACAGCATCGAGGCGGATCCGGCCCTTATGCAGGCCATCGCCACCGAACCGCGCCTGATGCCGCACCTGCACCTGTCCTTGCAGGCAGGTGACAACCTTGTTCTGAAACGAATGAAACGCCGCCACGCGCGCGAAGACGCCATCGCCTTTTGCCAAGAGGCCCGCTGCCTGCGCCCCGACATGGTATTTGGCGCTGACCTGATCGCAGGATTTCCGACCGAGACCGAAGACATGTTCCTACAAAGCCTGAACCTGATTCGTGAATGCGACCTGACATTCCTGCATGTATTCCCGTTCAGTCCGCGCAACGGCACACCGGCAGCGCGCATGCCACAGGTTCGCAGCCCCGAAATCAAATCCCGCGCCGCCCGCCTGCGCGCTGTCGGCGACGCCGCCCTGACCCGCCATCTGACGGCGCAGGTCGGCACAACCCATGAGGTTCTGCTGGAGGGCCCGCGCCTCGGCCGTACCAAGCAGTTTACTGAGGTCACTTTTGCCGCCGACCAGCCCGAAGGCCAGATACAGACGACCCGCATCACAGGCATCGCCCAACGAGGCCTCCTCGTCGGCGCGCCGGTCGCCAATTTCACCGTGGCCTAGATACCCACCATCTCGACGTCTTTCGGCTCTGATGATGTGATCGCCCCCCCCCCGACGGCGTCGATCTGCCGGTATGGGTCTCGCGAGGATTTGCAAAATAGGCAATCATGCTAAAAATTGCCATGGTTGGGCGCGGTCTGACGAAGAATGGGTTGCCGGTCTGGTGGGCTGACTCCTGGGGTCGGGCGGAGTTGCGCAAGAAGCTGCGGTGGGATCACGTGCTGGCCATCTTCCGCCCGATGCAGCCCTGTTTTGTGGCGACGGCGGCCTTTGGCGGCGCGCATTTCCATGACCGCGAGATTGACAAACTGCGCCGCGAGATGCGTCTCATCTCGCCCGCTGACGGCAAGCCCTTCGCCAAGCGACACAAGAATGATGCTGCCGACGCCGAGGCCATTTGTGAGGTTTCAAGCTGGTTGCGCAGCAATCATGTCAACGGCCCGTCCATTTGACCTTCGTCCAGGTTCTGGCGGTGCTGGATGTGAGGGTTGCGGGATCGTTGGCGAAGGGGTTCCCAGCGATGCAGCAGGCATGGACGCTTGCTTTGGCGCTATGCAAGACGCTGACTGCGCGCCGGTTGGCACGCAGGTTTCGTCAGACGTTTTCGACTGTGTCCGGTTGCGGGGTTGAGTTCCGGGCTGTAAGGCGGCAAGGTCAGAAGGGAGAGATTTGCCGGGATGACGAGATCGCTTGCGCCTTGCCAGCCCGCGCCGTCGAGGATGAGCGGGATCATTTTCCCGACGCAAGAGGCCATGGGCTGCGGGTGCAACGCTGCGGGAGATTTCCAACAGATGAGCGTTCACGGCGGCAGTGTCGACGACGGGAAGGACCAGCGCCCCTAGACTCTCACAAAATGTGGGATTTCGCCTATGCCGAGGGTCTCAGCTTCAAATGAAATCGAACCTGCCAGTGAGCGGGATCGGCCCGGCATTGCCCGCAAGCGCAAGCGAAGGACCACGCATCAGGGCCGGGTTGATGTGCGGCGGCTTATTTTCATTCAGTGGACTTGGGCGAAAACCAACATGCCCCCCTGCACGGATGGGCGGCAAAGGGCAAGCGCCTGATTGGCAAGGCTCTCTTCGGGCGCTGAACCACCATGACCTTCATCGCTGCTTTGCGCCATGATGGCATCACCGCCCCTTGGGTCATTGACGGGCCGTTCAACGGCGGCATCATGCACACCTATGTTGCACTGGTGCTAACCGCAACTTTGAACGGCGCATCGGTCAACCGTGTCGTCATCACCCGCAACGGTGCCAGCTTCACGCCGGAGCACCCGTCCAAGGCGCATGATCTCGCCTTGAAACCCGGCGATTCGGTGCTTGGCAGCATGCAGGTTGATGGTGGCCAAGGAGATTGCGGTCGACGCGACCCTGCCATGATTGCCGAGGCGGTTCGCTTTGGCCGCGACATTGCGGCCAGGGCAAGGCTTTGACGGGCTGATCAGGCGGCCTTATGGCGCTGCCAGCCCATTTGATCGAATAGCGGAGCGTAGGCCTGCGCCAAGGCCCGCAACCCAGTGCCATCCAGACGGTCGCGCAGGTCCCAAGCCTTGTTCGCAAGGCCCAGGATGCGTGGTGCCAGCATCGGTTCGATCTGCCGATCACAGGTGGTGAATTCCGACCAGAAACACCCCTCGACCCCGACGATCCTGTGCGCGACATCTTCGGCCCCCTTTGGCACCGGTTGCCAAGCCACCACATCCTCTAGCGCCACAAACGCCGCCCAGGCGGCACCCCAATCCCCGGTATCCCCGGTGTGCGCCATATCGAAATAGACATGTTGCGCCGGGCACATCACCACATCATGCCCACGCCGCGCCGCGTCAATTCCCGCGCCCTGACCGGTCCAACTGAACAGCAGCGCATCATGGCCGATGCCGCCATTGCTCCCCTTGGCCGCCTCTTCCCATGCCGCACTTCTTATTCCTTGCTTGGCCAGATGCGCGGCCAAGCGCGCCATCATCCAGCCCTGCACGTCATCCGCCGTCTGCAAACCCTCGCGCTTCTTCAGCGCCGCGACGGCGGGCGACCCCGACCACGCGCCATGCGGTGCCTCGTCACAGCCCAGATGCAGCAGACGCAGCGGAAACATCTCGGCAATCTCGGCCATCAGCGGGTGCAGGAAATCCCATGTCGTCGGCATTGCCGGATTGATGACATTGTCCAGATAGCCGTGCACAGAGACTTCTTCGCCATTGTCCCCCGGGTCCCGCAACCCCGGCACAGCCTTGATCAAGGCATGGGAATGCGCCGGGATCTCGATTTCCGGCACAACCTCGATGTGCAACTCCTGCGCCCGCTGCAACACCCTTGCCACATCAGCCTTGGAATAGCTTCCCCCTGATCGGATGCCGCCGCCATAGACCCCCGGGATCATCTCATGCTCGCCACGAAACGCGGTTTTCCGCCAAAGGTCGGGCGCGCAATCCACCTCGATCCGAAACGCCTCGTCATCGGCAAAGTGCCAGTGAAACCGGTTCAGCTTCAGCAACGCCATCAGGTCCAACAGACGCAAGATCGTCTCGACCCTGTAGAAATGGCGCGCGCAGTCAAGATGTTGCCCCCGATATCCAAACCGCGGCGCATCGACGATCCGACCGAGTGGCAAGGCACCGGCGGTGGTCTGCAACAGGGTCAGCAAACTGATCCAAGCTGAAAAAACGCCAGCCTCCGCGTTGGCCCTTATCTTCACGCAGGATCGGTCTATCACGATTTCATAGGCATCTCGCGCCATTTCAGACACGGTTTCGACCGTGACGGGCAGCGCGCCTGGCAGTGGCAGGTTCAGCCGGGTGGCCAAAGCCAGCAGCGGTGCCGACAGCGCGCCCGAAAACCCGTCAACCTGGACAGTTCCGCCCGCCGGTTGCCATTCTGTCGGCTGCGGCACCAGTGGCAACCCCTTGAACGCGGCCACGACACGCGGCGGCATATCGCCCTGCACACCCTGGACCAGACCGGGCAAGGTCAGGCAGCCCGCCTTGGTTCGCAAATAGCCGCCGGCTGGCAGCCATGCCCGGTTATGCACCGCAAAGCCCTCGCGGTCATGGCGCAGGACCAGTCGCGCAACACCCCCCGCAGGAATATCGGGCAGCAGCACCTCGGCATAGCCCGCATAGCAACGCAATAAGGTACCACCCGAGACAACCCCCGGCTTGACCATCAGCGAAAAACAAAAGACTGGCGCTGCGATGGATATTTCCGATCCGATGCCACAGTGGATCTCGTCTCCCACGATCCGCGCGTCAAATGTCAGGGTCATAAGCGTTCCTCCAGCCGCAATTCGGCAACAAAGTCATAGATGTCTGACCTGTACAGGCCCCGTGTGAACTCGATTGGCCTGCCGCTGGGCAGATAGGCGGTGCGGTCGATCCGCAAGACTGCCGTCCCCACGGCCAGATGCAGCAAGCCTGCATCCTCGGCCCCCAGATTGACTGCCGTGATCCGTTGCACTGCCCGCGTCGGCGCCGTGCCCAGCGCCCGCAGCACATCGTACAACGAGGTTTCCACTCGCTCAGGCTCGGGCAAGATATCCATCGGCAATGACGACCATTCCAGCGCCATCGGCATTCCATCGGCACTGCGCAGCCGTTCGACCCTTGCCACACGGTCCGCAATGCCGAGCGTCATCTGCTCATCCGGGCTGGGCAGGAACACTCCGCGCCGCAATATCTGGCTTGACGAGGTTTTCCCGCGCTGGCGCATATACTCGGTGAACGAGACCAGCGCCGACAGTGAATGTTCCATTTTGGGCGGTTGCGGGCGCACAAAGGTGCCTGCCCCACGGCGCTGTTCCAACATGCCGCTATCGACAAGTTTTGCCACGGCCTTACGCAACGTCACCCGGCTGACATCGGCCATCTTTGCCAGATCACGCTCGGGCGGCAGTTGCGCGCCGGTTTCCAGCGCACCCGAGGTGATCACCTCGGCCAGATGCCTGAACAATTGCGCATAGCGCGGCCCGCGACCGACGCGATACCAGCGGTCCGGTGCGAAGATCTGGGTTGTGTCACTGCTGTCCATCGCTGCCACTGGTATCATCTTTGGCCATCAAACCAGACCACATACACAAGAAAGAACCGGTTGTTTGCCAGAAACAAGCAAAAAATCAAGGTTTTTAACAAAATATACCAAAATTGGTATTATCTAGGTAGCAAAAATTTTTTGGGTTGCTACATTGGTGTTACAAATAGATTCGGCGTGTTGCAGGCCGATCTGGCATCAGGGGGATGCATGGCCGACTTAGCTGCCCAACCGCAAGTCGCCGCGGTCAAAGCCGGACGCAAGGGCCTGTCGGAGGCTTGGTTCGCTTGGGCGCTGATACTGCCCGCCATCTTGTTCATCGCTGTCATCGTGGCTTGGCCGCTGTTGGAAACCATCCGCCTGTCTTTCACCGATGCCGATATGGGCCATGAAAACTGGGTCGGGCTGGCCAATTACGAAAAGCTGCTTGGCAGCCCGAAATTCTATGACATCATCGGCCGCACCTTTTTCTGGATGGTGGTATCGGTCGGCCTGAAGCTGATCGTCGGTCTGATCGGTGCAGCCTTGCTGAACGCGGCCGTACCGGGGCGGGCCTTGTTCCGCGCGCTGATCATGCCGCCATGGGTCATCCCGATCGCCATCGGCTGCATCGGCTGGATGTGGCTTTATAACGGTCACTTCGGCTTTATCTCGGGCATGGCGCAGCGGATGGGCATCATCGATGGGCCTTTTGAAATACTGGCCTACAAGAGTTCGGCTTTTTGGGCCTGTATCGTCACGGATGTCTGGGTCGGCACCCCGATGGTGTCGCTGTTCTTTCTGGCCGCCATGCAAGGCGTTAGCCGCGATCTGTATGAGGCGGCCTGGGTCGATGGTGCGGGCCGTTGGTACCGGTTCCGCCGCATCACCCTGCCGCAGATCATGCCGGTGATTGTGTCGATGGCGCTGCTATCCGCGATCTGGACGTTCAACAGCTTTGAAATCATCTGGATTCTGACTCAGGGCGGCCCCCGTGGTGGCACCACGACCATGATCATCGACACCTACAAGACCGCCATCGGTAACTTCAAGTTTGGCGAAGGCGCTGCACGTGCCGTTGTCATCGTTGTTCTGCTGGGGGCGTTTTCGCTGATCTACATGAACGTGCTGAACCGTGTGAACAAGTTCTACGGGGTCAAATAGATGTTGATGGATCGCTACAGCCTGCTGCAAAAGATCGGCATCTATGCCGCCATCGCCGTATTCCTGACCTTTATCCTGCTGCCGTTTGTCGAGATGTTCCGCACCTCGCTGTCGCCGATGTCGCACCTGTTCCACGAACCCTATGAGTTGTGGAGCGACCGGTTTTCGTTCGAGGCCTATTCGACCATGTGGGTGAAGGTGCCGCTGTTGGGACGCTATATCTGGAACTCGATCTTCATCGCGACCGTGGTCACCACCTTGACCATGCTGTTCGTGATCCCCGCCGCCTATGCCTATGCACGGCTGGATTTCCCGCTCAAGGCGTTGACGATGGGCACCTTTTTGTCGGTCAACATGTTTACCGGTGCAGTCCTGCTGATCCCGCTGTACCGTGTGATGATGGCACTGCATCTGCTGAACACCTATTGGGCGATGATCATCCCCGGCGTGGCATTTCTGATCCCCACAGGCGTCTGGCTTTTGTCTGGCTATCTTGAGAAAATACCGCGTGAACTGGAAGAGGCCGCCTATGTCGATGGCGCCAGCCGCCTTTACACCCTGCGCCGTGTCGTGTTGCCGCTGGCGGTGCCCGGCCTGATCGTGGTCGGCGTCAGCGTGTTCATCGGGGCCTATGCCCAGCAATATCTGTTCGCGGTCACCTTCAATCAAGTGCGCGAACTGCAACCCCTGCCCGCCGGTCTGAACCAGTTCATTGGGAAGCAGTCGGTCGAGTGGAACCAGATGATGGCCGCCGCCCTGACCGGGGTGCTGCCGGTCATGATCGTGTTTTTCTTCCTGCAAAAATACCTCGTCGCGGGACTGACCGCCGGCGCGGTGAAAGAGTGACACCAAGAAACCTAACCAACCAAGGGAGCTATCCATGAATTACACCAAAACCCTGATGGTCGCTGCGGCCCTGCTGGGCACCTCGGCCCTCTCGGCCATGGCCGAGGACATCAATCTGTCCTTCATCATGTGCGGCGATGTGCGTCCGGCCGATCAGGCCACCATCGACAAATTCCAGGCCGACAACCCCGGCATCAAGGTGAACATGGAAGCGGTTCCATGGGGCACCTGTCAGGACAAATCGATGACGCTGGCCGCTGCCGGCAACCCGGTTTCGGTCGCCTATATGGGCTCGCGGACCCTGCTGAAACTGTCGTCCGAAAACCAGATCGTCCCGGTCGAAATCAGTGACGAGGCTGCCGCCACCTATCAGCCGGGCGTGTTGAAAACCGTGTCCTCGGGCGGCAAATACTGGGGCTATCCCCATGCCTTCTCGACCAAGGCGCTGTACATCAACTGCGACCTCGTGACCGCCGCTGGCATGGAATGCAAGGCTCCTGAAACCTGGGCCGACATGATCGCCATGGCCAAAGCGATCAAGGAAAAAGACGGCGTCGCAGGCATCGGCATCGCGGGGAAAGACTTTGACAATACGATGCACATGTTCCTCGACTTTCTGTATTCCAACGGCGGTGCCGTGTTGAACGCGGAAACTGGTGCGCCGATGCTGGACAGCCAGCAAACCCGTGAAACCCTGCAGATGTACAAAGACATCATGCCCTATGCCGAAGAAGGCCCGACCGCCTGGGAACGTGACCAGATGAAGGATCTGTTCAACGACGGCAAGCTGGGCATGTATGTCACGGGTCCTTGGGGCTTTGGCCAGCACAAGGACAAGGTGCCGAACCAGTTGGTTGCTCCGATCCCGCATGGCCCGTCGGGCGTATCCGGCACGATCCTGATCACCGACTCGATCGCTGTGTTCAAACAGAAAGACCCAGCTGTCGAGGCTGCTGCACAAAAGTTCGCGCAGGCTCTGACCTCGGGTGCCGCTCAATACGACCTCGACAGCACATGGGGCCTGACGCCGATCCTGCAATATGACAAGGTAGGTGTCGAAAAGCCCTATTACGTCGATAGCGCACTTTGGAAAACCTTTGTCGACGGCATCTCGACCGGCGGACCCGAACCTTTGGTGACCGATTTCAAATCGCTGCAAGGCGTGTTCACCAACATGATCCAAGGCGTGATGCTGGGCGAGGGCGGCACGGTGGACGAATTGGTCACCCAGGCCGGTATCGAACTGGCCGAAGTCAAGTAATTCAACGCGTGGGCGGCGCAAGCCGCCCACCACCCAGGCTCCGAGGTTCCCATGGCCACGCTGTCGTTGCAAAACATCACCAAATCCTTTGGCACCTCGCAGGTTTTGAAAGGCATCGACCTTGCCATCAACGACAAGGAATTCGTCGTTTTTGTTGGCCCCTCGGGTTGCGGAAAATCAACCCTGCTGCGCATCGTTGCCGGTCTGGAGCAGGCGACCACTGGCCAGATCGTCATAGCGGGCAACGACGTCTCGGCCCTGCCACCGGTCGAGCGCGGCATTTCGATGGTTTTTCAATCCTACGCGCTCTATCCACACCTGACCGTCTACGAAAACATCGCCTTCCCGCTGCGCGTGCAAAAACTGCGCGAGGCGGATGTGCAATCCAAAGTCGTCAAAGCCGCCAACATCCTGCAACTGACCGAAAAGCTGCAATTGAAACCCGGCCAACTGTCAGGCGGCCAGCGCCAGCGCGTCGCCATCGGCCGCTCAATCGTGCGCAACCCCAAGGTGTTCCTGTTCGACGAACCCTTGTCGAACCTTGACGCCGCCCTGCGCGGCGACATGCGGGTCGAGCTTAGCCAACTGCACCGCGATCTGTCCGCCACGATGATTTATGTCACCCATGACCAAATCGAGGCGATGACCATGGCGCACCGCATTGTTGTTCTGAATGCGGGCCGGGTCGAGCAATTCGGCACGCCCATGGAACTGTATCACCACCCTGCCACCCGCTTTGTCGCCACCTTCATCGGTCAGCCGAACATGAACCTCGTCCCGGCCGTGGTTCTGGACAGTGGCGCCGATGGCTTGACCGTAAAACTGGACGGTGGGCCCCAGATGACCTTACCCGTCGATACAGGCACCGCCCACAAAGGCGATCATGTCGAGGTTGGCATCCGCCCAGAAAACATCACCATGGGCGATGGACTGACCGCCAAAGTCCGTGTGCTGGAACGCTTGGGCGCTGTCTCGATCGCCTACGCCAACCTGCCCAACGGGCAGCGATTCTGCGCTGCCTTGCCCGGTGATGCAGCGGTCGCCGAGGGTCAAACCATCGGTCTGACCGTGAACCCAGTCGATTGTCATGTTTTTGACAGCAGCGGAAAGGTTCTGCGCCGTCGCAGCGCCCCCGCTTTGGCCGCTTGAGGAGTATCGTATGCGAGTCGTCACTGTCGGCATCGGCCTGCGCGCCGGTCACGTCCTGTCAACGCTGAAACAGGCGATGCCCGAGGTCGAGATCGTCGGCTTTTTTGATCCGCAGCCGACCCATCTGGACATGATTGGCATGGAAACACCTCGCTACGACACGGTCGAGGCGATGCTTGCCGATGCAAAGCCCGATCTTTACTGCGTGTTTTCGCCCAACCTGTTCCACCTGGAGCATATCCGTCTCGGGCTTGAGGCGGGCATTCAGGTTTTCACCGAAAAGCCCGTGGTCGTCAGCATTGACGAAACGCTGGAACTGGCGCGGTTGCTTGCCAAACATGGCGGCGTCAACCGTGCCATGGTTGGCCTTGTGTTGCGCTATTCGCAGCATATGGTTGACCTGCGCGCCGCCCTGAAAGCGGGTCTTTTAGGCCAGATCGTGTCGCTTGAGGCGAACGAACACATAGCACCCTATCACGGCGCCTTCTTCATGCGTGACTGGCGCCGGATGATCGATCTGTCGGGTGGCTTTCTGCTCGAAAAATGCTGCCATGACATCGACATTTACAACATGGTCACCGCGTCACGGCCGGTCAAGGTTGCCAGCTTTGGCGGCCGCAAAAGCTATATCCCCGCCAACGCCCCGGCCTCCAACGAAGAGGCGCAGATCTTTCACGTCAAGAAGTCGGTCTGGAACTCGGTTGATGACGCCTTTCATTCCGATGGCGACATCATCGATTACCAAACCGCGATCCTGCAATACGAATCCGGCGCCAGCCTTGCGTTTCACACCAACCTGAACACCCCCGACGAACACCGCCGCTTTTGCGTGATGGGCACCCATGGCATGGCCGAAGGCGACTTTGTGCGCGGCTATCTGAAAATCACCGCCCGCGACGGCACACGCCTTGCCGACCATGACTATACCCAAGGCAGCGAAACGACCGGGGCCCATTACGGTGCCGATGACATGATGTGCCACGATATCGCCAAATACCTGCGCGGCCAGTCCAAAAGCCTGCCCGTCTCGATCCTCGACGCGATGGAGGCGGGGATTGCCGCCTTGGCGGTCGATCAGGCGCGCGCCTCGGGGCAGGTGGTCGATCTGACGAGTATATGGGCAAAACTCGACAGTTATGGGTTGCGCGGATGACACGCGGCCTTCACATGCAGTCCGAAATCGCCGAGGCGCCGCAAGTCTTTGCGCGTGCCTTATTGACCGTTCCCAGCCTGAACCCGAACCTGTCACGGATCAACGCCATTTATACCGTCGCCCGTGGCTCGTCAGATGCGGCCGCCAGCATCCTGTCTTATGAATTCATGCGCGAGTTGGGCAAACCCATGACCAGCCTGCCGCCCTCGGTGTTTTCGCTGGGCCACGGGGTCGACCTGACCAATACGCTCGCCCTGATCATCTCGCAATCAGGTGCGTCCGAGGATCTTGTCCTCTCGGCCCGCGGCGCGCGTGAGGCGGGTGCAGCCGTCGTCGCGATTACCAACCAGCCGGACTCTGCCGTCGAACAAGAGGCTGATGTCACCCTGCCGATTCAGGCCGGACCTGAGCTGGCCGTTCCCGCGACCAAGACCGTCGTAGGCTCTATTGCAGCTGGAATGGCCCTGCTCGCCGCGCTGAACCCATTGTACCGCAGCCGCGCCCAAGCATCGGCAAAGGCGCTGCTGGCAGCACCTATCGACCATCCGCAAGCCCAAGCGATCACTGCCGCCCTGACGCAAGCCAGCCATGTCTACGTAATCGGCCGTGACGTAGGCTTTGGCGCTGCGCATGAGATTGCCCTGAAGATCAAGGAAACCTGCGCCATCCATGCCGAGGCCTATTCGTCATCCGAAGTCTTGCATGGCCCGCTGCAACTGGCGACCAATCCCTTGTTGACCCTTATTCTCGACACCGGCCAACCCGATGTCCAAGACAGCTTGAACACCGCCGAAACCCGCTTTCTGGCCGCTGGCTGTCCGGTGTTTCGCATACGCCCCGACGATGTCGGCACCACCGGCATCACCCCGGCCGCGGCGGCTGCCTTGCTGCTGATCTTGGCCTATCCGATTGTGCTGAACACGGCACTTGCCTTGGGCCACGATCCGGATCGGCCCACCACCCTGTCAAAAGTGACGCACACCCGATGATCGCAGCCGGTATCGACCTGGGCGGCACCAAGATCGAGGCGCAAGTCTTCGATTCCGGCTGGAACAGGGTCGCTTCCCACCGTGTTGCAACACCCACAAGCTATCCCGACCTCGTCGCCGCCATGGTCGCGCAAATCCGTTGGGCCGAACAGGTCGCAGGCTTTGCCCTGCCCGTCGGCATTGCCGCCGCAGGGCTGATCAACCCGGTCACCGGTCTGGCGCTGACAGCCAACCTGCCTGCAACCGGCCACCCCTTTCCCGCCGACATCGCCGCCGCTGTTGGGCGCCCCATCACCTATGTCAACGACTGCCGCGCGCAGGCCCTGTCCGAGGCGACCTTTGGCGCGGCAAAAGGCTATCGCATCGCGCTTGTGCTGAATCTTGGCACCGGCCTTGCCGGCGGCATCGTCACGCATGGCAAGCTGTTGCCCGGCCCAACCGGTCTGGGAGGCGAATTCGGTCATTTCTCGCTGCCCGCCAATGTCATCAGCGAACATGCCCTGCCCATCTTGCGCTGCGGTTGTGGCCGCATGGGTTGTACCGAGACGCTTATCGCCGGCCCTGGCCTTTCGCGCCTGCATCACCATCTGACCGGCCTGTCCCTGTCCCCCGAGCAGATCACGCAAGATCGCACCACCCGAACCTGGGCGATCTGGTGCCAGCTTGCCGCCGAGTTTGTTTACACCCTGTGCTTGACCATCGACCCCGATGTCGTCGTTCTGGCGGGTGGTCTCAGCCGTGCGCAGGGTTTGATCACCGATCTGACCACTGCCTTGACACGCGCTCAGCTTGCCGGTTACGGCCCACCCTTGCTGCGTCTGGCCGAGGGTGGCGACACCACAGGCGCGCGCGGCGCTGCCTATGCCGCCACTGGGGAGCACGCATGACAACCACATGGCTGTGCCCCGACCTGCTGTTCGATGGTCAGACCCTGCGGCATGGCATGGCCATTGCCGTCAGCCAGGGTGTCGTTCAGGCGCTGATCCCACAGCACGACCTGCCGGCCTCTGCTGCGCGCAAGAATATCACCGGAACGATGACCCCTGGCTTTCTCGACCTGCAGGTAAATGGCGGTGGTGACATATTTCTGAACACTACGCCTACCGCGGCCGGAATGGCCGCCATCGCCGCCGCGCATCGCCGCTTTGGCACCGTTGGCATCCTGCCAACGGTGATCACCGACGCCCCGGAAATCCTCGACCAGGTCGCCGCCGCCGCCCTGCAGGCCAAGGGTCAACCGGGCATTCTAGGCCTGCATATCGAAGGCCCGCATATCAGCCTGACGCGCCGCGGCACCCATGCCGCCCGTTTCATCCGCCCGCTGGATCGCCGCACAATCGACATCGTGCGTGCCCTGCGCGCCGCAGATATCGCCGTGATGATCACCGTCGCCCCCGAGGCCGTGGCACCCGGGCAGATCGCAACCCTCGCGGCAACTGGGGCCGTCGTCTCGCTAGGTCACAGCGATACCTCGTCCGACCATGTACGGGCCTGCCTGAACGAGGGTGCCACCTGTTTCACTCATCTTTTCAATGCTATGTCTCCGATGCTGAACCGCAGCGCCGGGGTGACCGGCAGCTGCATCAACTCGACCGCCCATGCCGGCCTGATCTGCGACGGCATTCATGTGTCCGATGAGATGATCGCGCTGGCCCTTCGCGCAAGGCCGCGACCTGATACGACCTTTCTGGTGTCGGACGCCATGCCGACGGTCGGCGGGTCTGACCATTTCACCCTCTACGGGGACGAAATCCGACTGGTCAACAATCGCCTGATCAACAGCGAGGGCTCGCTGGCCGGGGCGCATGTCACCATGGCCGAAAGCGTGGCGCGGCTGATCCATGTCATCGGCATCGACCCGGCGCAGGCCTTGCGGATGGCCGTCACCATCCCGGCACGGGTAATCTCGGCCGACCTTCTTGCGACTGTTCTGGCGCGCAGCACGCAAGACCTGCTGATCCTCGGCGCCGACTGGCGGGTGACCGGCACCTGCGCAGACGTGGGGGCGTGACCGGTCGTCTGTTACCCCCGGCCTTCACCCGCATGAAAACCTGCATCTGGGCGACCATTTCGCCATCGGCACGGCACAGGTAACCACGCTATTGATTGCCGCCTTTGCAACCCAGACCTGTGACCAGTTTCAGGTCAATATGTCGGATGAGGGTGCCAAACGCCATGGATTTCCCTGTCAAGTCGCCCAGGAACTTGCGGTGCTGTCGCTGGTCAATTGGCTGAAATTCCATTTGTCAGTGCAAATAGTTGGCTCTGCCGCTGTTGTCTAAGGTTCGACCGTCATCCACCCGGTCGTGACGCGCGACAGCATCCACCCTAGCATCACCGTCTTGGTCAAGTGCCACATCGGGCCGAAGTCGGGCCTATTGATGTTGGGCGTCCAGGTCTGCAATCATCATGGCGACTGCGTGCACAGCGGTCAGTCGCAAATCATCGCACAATACCAACCGACCCGAATTCACACGACATCCTGCCCCCGACGCAACGGCACAACCCCAGTGGCTACACATTTCCGCGCGCTTGCGGTACAATCTGATCAAGGAGAGACGCAGAATGTACGAATATGCCAGCAACCGCGTCCCTCTTCGGCTGTTATCCGAAAACGCTGGCGTACTGGCAGTGATCGTCGAAACCCTAGGCACCTCATATCGCACCGTCGGCACGATGATGGGCTTTCTGGCCGATGGCCGCCGGGCAGGCTCGTTGTCGTCGGGTTGTATCGAGGGTGACATCGCCGAACATGCCAGAACAGCCCTGAAAACCGGCGAGTCGCGAACGTTGCGCTACGGCGCCGGTTCGCCGTTCTTTGACATCAAACTGCCCTGTGGTGGTGGCCTGACAATCCTGCTTGTACCCAACCCGGATCAGGGCCTGCTGCGGCAGGTGCTGGCCATGGGCCGCGACCGCCTTGAAGCGCATCTGTCGGTTGGTCTGGCCGATGGCGACCTGTGCCTTGTGGACCAGCCGCACGACATGGCCGGGCGGCTTGTGGTGACCCTGCGGCCCGAATTGCGTTTCTGGGTCTATGGCCACGGGATCGAGGCGATCGCCTTTGCCTCGATGACCCATGCTGCGGGCTATGATGTGACCCTGTTCGGCCAAGAGAGCCTGCAAACCGACTTGTCCAAACTGGGTGCGTTGAACGTGCAGACCGTGCCCAGCTTTCGCCGCCATGTTTGCCCGAAACCCGACAGCCGCACCGCTGTCACCCTGTTCTTTCACGACCACGAAAACGAAGCGCGGATTCTCGCACAATTCCTGCCGTCGCCAGCGTTCTTCATCGGCGCGCAAGGCAGCCTGCTGGCTCGGCAGCGGCTGTTGGCGGACCTGCGCCACCAAGGCGTCAGCGAAGCCGATATCTCCCGCCTGCAGCCCGAGTTCGGGCTGATTCCCTCATGTCGTGACCCGCGCACATTGGCGGTGTCGGTCATGGCGCATGTCCTGTCACGGGCGGGGTGAAGTGCGGCCAGGCTGTTCTTGCCGACCAGATCGCGTGTTACAAACCGCAACACGCGCTCATGTCCCAACAGTTGCGGCAAGCGCTGCCCAATCGCTGCATGGGGCAATTTCGGCTGCAAGCAAACCTCGGTCAATGGAGTCTGGCCAGTGATTCTGGTCAGCCACGGGCCGGGAATGACCCAAGTTGCTCGCGACAGATTGACCGTTGGCATCGTCAGGACTAATGCCACTGCACCTGCTATGAATTGGACCGTGCCGTGACGATCTACCTTTATCAGAACGACCTGCCTGCCGACCTGAATCTTGGGCCGGTGGTGGCGATTGATACTGAAACCATGGGCCTTGACCCGCGCCGCGACCGGCTATGTCTTGTGCAACTGTCATCGGGCGACGGGCATGCCCATCTGGTACAGATTGCCCGTGGCCAGACGACGGCCCCCAACCTGACCCGCATGCTGACCGATCCCGCCGTGACCAAGCTGTTCCACTTTGGCCGCTTTGACATCGCCGCCATTTATGCCGCTTTTGGTGTACTGACCGCCCCCGTCTGGTGCACCAAGGTGGCTGCCAAGATGGTCCGCACTTTTACGGACCGTCATGGGCTGAAATACTTGTTGCAAGAACTTGTCGGTGTCGACGTCTCGAAACAGCAGCAAACCAGCGATTGGGGCTCGGTCACCCTGTCGGATGCGCAAAAGGAATATGCCGCGTCCGACGTGCTGTATCTCCACCGCCTGAAAGCCGCGCTCGAAGCATGTCTGATCCGCGAAGACCGCATGGACCTTGCCCAGCGCTGTTTCGCATTTTTGCCAACCCGCGCCCAGCTGGACCTGATGGGCTGGGAGGAGCCGAATGACCTCTTCCACCACTGATTTTCTGACCACGGCCCGGCGCGTCATCACCACCGAGGCAGAGGCCCTGATCCTGCTCTCCGCCGCCCTTGACGACAGCTTCACTCGCGCTCTGGACCTGATCATGGCAGCTAAAGGGCGCGTCATCGTCACCGGCATGGGCAAATCCGGCCATATCGCCCACAAGATCGCCTCGACCTTTGCCTCTACCGGCACACCTGCCCAATTCGTACATCCGGGCGAAGCTAGCCATGGCGACCTTGGGATGATCATGGAAGGCGATGTTGTGCTGGTCCTGTCCAATTCGGGCGAGACTCCGGAATTGGCGGACATCATCGCGCATACCCGCCGCTTTACCATCCCGATGATTGGCGTGGCCTCGCGCGCGGACTCGACGCTGATGCGGCAATGCGATGTCGCCCTGCTGCTTCCCGCCGCACCCGAGGCCTGCGGCACAGGCATCGTTCCCACCACATCGACCACCATGACCATCGCGCTTGGCGACGCGCTCGCCGTGGCGTTGATGGAACACCGTCAGTTCACACCCGACCATTTCCGCCGGTTCCACCCCGGTGGCAAGCTGGGCGCGCGGCTGCTGCGGGTGCGCGACCTGATGCATACCGACATGCCCCTGACCCGCGACTCAGCACCGATGAGCGAGGCTCTGCTGGCCATCAGCACCTCCGGTTTCGGCGTCACGGGTGTCACGGATGCGACCGGCAATCTTGTGGGCATCATCACTGATGGCGACTTGCGGCGGCATATGCAGGGGCTTTTGGCCTTGACCGCGGGCCAGACCATGACCCCGAACCCCCGCACCGTGACCCCCGATGATCTGGCGGAACAGGCCCTCGCGGTGATGAAGCTGCGCAAGATCACCTGTCTGTTTGTCGTGAACCGCGACATTGGCCAGACCGCGCTGGGCATCTTGAACATTCACGACTTGCTGCGGGCCGGGATCGTGTGATGGCAAGGGCGCTGCAGCAGGATCGTCATTCGCGACTTGTGTGGCGGCTAAAGATTCTGCTGCCAATCACCGCCATCTGCATCCTGTCTACCCTGTTCCTGTTGTCAAACTCTGTCCGCCCTGAGGATGCCATTCCCTATGCCAAGGTCGATGTCGCCACCATGATCCGTGAACCCCGCCTGACCGATCCGGTCTTTGTCGGGATGACATCCGACGGTGCCGCGCTGTCGCTCAAAGCCAGTGCGGCGAGGGTTGGCAGTGCCGATGGGGTGACCTCCAGCCGAATCAGCGATCTGACGGGCCTGCTCGAAACCCCTGATGGCGCCAAGATCACCCTTACGGCCGGCCAGGCGGCGGTGGGTGACGCTGGCACGACGGCGATCCTGACAGGGGATGTTCAGGTCACCAGTTCAACGGGCTATGTGATCGACAGCCAGCTGCTACGCGTCGCACTGGACAAGACCAGCCTCGACAGCCCCGGCTTTGTCACCGCCGCAGGCCCGGTCGGCACGATCACGGCAGGGTCCATGCACCTTGGGCTGACGCCCGAACCCGGTGGTGATTATGTTCTGCTTTTCAAGGATGGTGTGACAGTGGTATACCTACCGTAGAAACAAGCGGCAGGTGACTGATGCCAGTCTATTTGAAATCAGTCCGGATGAAATCGACCGTCCTGGCCGCTGTTCTGGCACTGTCGGCCCCTATGGCGCAGTCGCAAGACACCAATGTCACCTTTGGCGGGTTGAAAACCGACACGTCGCAGCCGGTAAAAGTCATCGCCGACCAGCTTGCGGTCAATCAGGCCGACGGCACCGCGACCTTTACCGGCAATGTGGTGATCGTTCAGGGCGAGATGAAGATGCAAGCAGGCAGCGTCCTTGTCACCTATTCCGACGACAAGAAAGCCATTCAGACCCTACATGCCGAGGGTGCAGTGACGATCGCCACCGCCACCGACGCAGCCACATCGCAAACCGCCGACTACACGCCCGACACCGGCGACTTGATCCTGCAAGGTGACGTCGTCCTGACACAGGGGCTGGCTGCCCTGTCGGGGCAGAAAATGGCGCTGAGCCTGAAAACTGGGCTTGGAACCATGACGGGCAGGGTGACAACCATCTTCACGCCAGGCAAGAACTGATGCCGCGCGCCGACTTGACCCTGACCGAGGGGTCTGCCGGCCTGCATGTGCGCAACCTGCGCAAAAGCTATAACAAACGCCTTGTTCTGCGCGACGTCTCGCTTGACTTGCAGCGGGGCGAAGTTGTGGCCCTGTTGGGCCCCAACGGCTCGGGCAAGACCACATGCTTTTACACCATCGCCGGACTGGTCGGCCCTGATGGCGGCCAGGTCATGCTCGATGGGCGCGACGTGACGGGATTGCCCATGTACCGCCGCGCCCGTCTGGGCATCGGCTATCTGCCGCAGGAAGTGTCGATCTTTCGCGGATTGTCGGTCGAAGACAACATCCTTGCCGTGCTTGAAATCGCCGAACCTGACGGCCACAAACGTCGCGAAAAGCTTGAAGAACTGCTGTCCGAGTTTTCCATCACCCATATCCGTCAGGCGCAGGCTCTTGCCCTGTCAGGTGGCGAACGTCGCCGTGTCGAGATTGCCCGCTGCCTTGCCGTCGATCCCAAATTCCTGCTGCTCGACGAACCCTTTGCCGGTGTCGACCCCATCGCCGTCGAGGAAATCCGCCATCTGGTCCGCGCACTGAAAACCCGTGGCATCGGCGTGCTGATCACCGACCACAACGTCCGTGAAACGCTTGAAATCGTCGACCGCGCCTATATCTTGGCCGACGGCAAGATCCTGATGACCGGCACCGCCGATGAAATCGTCCGAGACGAAACCGTGCGGCGGGTCTATCTGGGCGAGAATTTCCGCATCCTTTGACCGCCCGCCAGTCTGCGCGCAGGCAAAGACAGAGGGTGAAACACAAGACGTAAAGGTTTTGCGACAGGTGTGTTGACAACACCCCCTCTGCATCCTCACATACAAGGGATGACAGCCTCCGCCGCCCCATCGATCCCAGCCTTTGCGGTGCGATACTTCGGCTGCATATGGCGCCGATGCGCCTCAGTAATCCTTTCCTTACGCCCCACCGCCTACCCTGATTGCCAAATGCATCAGGACACGTAACATTGCGCAAAGGAGGCATCATGCGTTACCAGATCAGCGGCAAGCAAATCGATATCGGCGAGGCTTTGCAGACCCATGTCAAGGCAGAACTTGGCGAGATTGTCGAGAAATATGCCCAGCGCCCCACTGAAGCGGTGGTGGTGTTTTCAAAAGCTGCCCATGAACATGTGTGCGAGGCGGTCATCCACCTGTCCACCGGCCTGAATTCCCAAGCCAAGGGCCACGCGACCGAGATTTACGCCGCCTTTGAATCCTGCCGCGAAAAGATGGACAAGCAACTGCGCCGCTACAAACGCCGCTTGCGCAACCACCACCACGCCCGCATCACACCGGTTGAGTTCGAACCTTCGGCATCTTACATCCTCGCCCGCAGCGAAGAGCCCGAGGAAGATGTCTCCGAGACGCCGCAACCCGTCATCGTCGCCGAGATGGAGACGAAGATACCCTCGATCACGGTTGGCGAAGCCGTTATGCAGTTGGAACTGTCCGCGCAACGCTTCTTGGTGTTTCGCAACGAAGGACATGGCGGGGTGAATGTGGTATATCTGCGGGACGACGGGAATATCGGTTGGATCGACCCCCGCAACAGCAAATAATATCCCGGGGCGAACTGGGCGAGCAGGATGTGACTTTAGATGGAACTTTCAAAACTTTTGGCGCCTGGTGCGGTCAGGGTTGTGGGGCAATTGCCGGGCAAGAAGCGTCTGTTTCAGGAATTGGGCGAGATGGCCTTGCAATCTTATGGCCTGAATGCGTCGGTCGCCACCGATGGCTTGCAGGAACGCGAAAGCCTTGGCCCGACAGGTGTAGGCCATGGCATAGCGCTGCCCCATGCGCGGCTGGACGACTTAGACCACATCGTCGCCGTCTTTCTGCGTATGGAACGCCCGCTGGATTACGATAGCGTCGACCGACAGCCGGTTGATTTGGTGCTGGCCCTGCTCGCGCCGAAAGACTCGGGTGTAGACCACCTCAAGGCGCTTGCGCTGGTCTCACGCACCATGCGCGACTCCAACATCTGCGCAAAACTGCGCGCCAATATCGACCCAGCTAAATTGCACGCGATTCTGACCGAGGCTCGTGCCATTTAGAGAATCCATCCTGATCAAGCCGCTTTTTTTGCACCCACAAGCGGTCGGCTTTGATGGGGGTGTTTGGCAATTCGATGAG
>JBAXXO010000013.1:0-23951 GCA_037127855.1 Alphaproteobacteria bacterium | reverse complement strand
GAACCCTCGACCCTAACCTTGGCAAGGTTATGCTCTACCCCTGAGCTACGCCCGCACTCCGTGGGGCGTCTTAGCGCGTGTCAGCGCTGTGGGCAAGCGGGTTTTTGACGGGGTGTCGGACATGTGGCTTGCCGGCATAGCATCATGATGGGGACTGTGACGGCGATGGGGATTGCCCGCATGCACATAAGAGTACGTCCGCCGCCGATGGGGCGCATGATGATTGCCGACACTGGAGCGGGCGAAGGGATTCGAACCCTCGACCCTAACCTTGGCAAGGTTATGCTCTACCCCTGAGCTACGCCCGCGCTCCGTTTCGGTGTCGTGGAGTTAGGGGAGGGGCAGGCGGTGTGCAAGGGGGAAAATAGCATTCTGAAGGAATTTGCCCGAACGGGGATGGGGATGGAGCCGGCTGATGCCCCGCCCCTGATACGCGGCCAGGCGAAAGACCTGGGCGGGGACCGCGGATGGGTGCGGGGTGGATTGGCCAAGGGTTACTCCAACTCGACCAGCAGGTCCTTGGCGTCGATCATCGCGCCGGCATGGACATGCAGTGCCTTGACCACGGCGGCGCGGTCGGCATGGATGCCGGTTTCCATCTTCATCGCTTCGATGGTCAGCAATAGATCGCCGGCATTGACCTTTTGACCGGCAGTGACCGCGACCGAGGCGATGGAGCCTGGCATCGGGGCGCCGATATGGCCGGCATTTCCGTCCTGCGCCTTTGGCTTGGCCGCGACCTTGGCTTTGACGGCGCGATTGGCGACGCGGATCACGCGGGGTTGGCCGTTCAACTCGAAGAACACCTTGACCTCGCCGTCATCGGTGGTTTCGCCGACGGCTTGCAGGCGAACCTCGATATTCTTGCCGGGGTCCAGTTCGACGGTGATCTCTTCGCCCGGTTCCATGCCATAGAAAAATGCCTTGGTAGGCAGGCTGCGGACCGGGCCATAGGTCTTGTGCCGCGCCATGTAATCAAGGAACACCTTGGGATACATCAGGTAGCCGTTCAGATCCTCGTCATCCACCGTCTGGCCGAGATCGGCGGACAGTCTGGCGCGTGTCGCCTCAAGATCGACGGGGGGCAGATTGGCGCCCGGGCGGCTGGTAAAGGCGGCTTCGCCTTTCAGCACCTTTTTCTGAAGGGCGGGCGGCCAGCCACCATAGGGTTGGCCAATGTCGCCTTTGAGCATCTCGACCACGGATTCGGGGAAGACGACGTCGGTCGCGGGATCCTCGACCTCAGCGCGGGTCAGGCCTTGGGCCACCATCATCAGGGCCATATCGCCCACCACTTTGGACGAGGGCGTGACCTTGACGATGTCGCCGAACATCTGGTTGGCGTCGGCATAGGCCTGCGCCACCTCGTGCCAACGTTCCTCGAGCCCAAGCGACCGGGCCTGCGCCTTGAGGTTGGTGAACTGGCCGCCGGGCATTTCGTGCAGATAAACCTCGGAGGCGGGGGCTGGCAGGCCGGATTCAAAGGCGGCGTAGCCCGCGCGCACACCTTCCCAATAATTCGAGATCTGACGGATAGAGGCGATATCAAGCCCAGTGTCGCGGTCGGTATGGCACAGGGCCTCGACGATCGAGCCGAGGCAGGGTTGCGACGTGCCACCCGAAAACGCGTCCATCGCGGCATCGACGGCGTCCACGCCCGCGTCGCAGGCGGCCAGCACGGTGGCGGCGGCGGCGCCGGAGGTGTCATGGGTATGAAAGTGGATCGGCAGGCCCAGTTCCTGTTTCAGCGTCTTGATCAGGATGCGGGCGGCTGCGGGTTTCATCAGGCCGGCCATGTCCTTCAGGCCCAGCACATGGGCCCCGGCGGACTTGAGTTCCTGCCCACGGGCGACGTAGTATTTCAGGTCGTATTTGGACCGCGCGGGGTCCAGCAGGTCACCCGTATAGCACACGGTCCCCTCGCAGACCTTGTTGGCCTCGATCACCGCATCCATGGCGACGCGCATGTTTTCCACCCAGTTCAGGCTGTCGAACACGCGAAACACATCGACGCCCGAGATGGCGGCCTGCTTGACAAAGGATTGCACGACATTGTCGGGATAGTTGGTGTAGCCAACGCCATTGGAAGCGCGCAGCAGCATTTGGGTCATCACATTTGGCATCAAGGCGCGCAGATCGCGCAGACGATGCCAAGGGCATTCCTGCAAGAAGCGGTAGGCGACATCAAAGGTCGCCCCGCCCCAGCATTCGACCGAGAACAGCCCGCCCAGATTGGCGGCATAGGCCGGTGCCACGCGGATCATGTCGAACGACCGCATGCGGGTGGCCAACAGGGATTGATGGCCGTCGCGCATGGTGGTGTCGGTCAGCAGCACCTTCTTTTGCGCCTTCATCCAGTCGGCGACGGCTTGCGGGCCCTTTTGTTCCAGCAGGTTGCGGGTGCCCATCTGGGGTTCGGCGGTGATTTTGGGCGGGCGTGGGGCGCGGGCCTCGGCGTGGGGTTTGGGGCGGCCTGCGGTTTCGGGGTGCCCGTTCACGGTGATGTCGGCGACATAGGTCAGGATCTTGGTCGCGCGGTCCAGACGTTTGGTGAACTGCATCAGTTCGGGTGTCGTGTCGATGAATTTGGTGGTGTAAGTGTCGTTCAGAAAGGTCGGATGTTTCAGCAGGTTGATGACAAACTCGATATTGGTCGAGACCCCGCGGATGCGGAATTCGCGCAGCGCGCGGTCCATGCGCGTGATAGCGGCCTGCGGGGTTTGTGCCCAAGCAGTGACCTTGACCAGCAACGAGTCGTAATAGCGGGTGATCACCGAGCCCGCATAGGCCGTGCCGCCATCCAGCCGGATGCCGTTGCCAGTGGCCGAGCGATAGGCGGTCAGGCGGCCATAGTCGGGGATGAAATTGTTTTGTGGGTCCTCGGTCGTCACGCGGCATTGGACGGCGTGGCCGTTCAGGCGCACATCGGCCTGACTGGCGACGCCGGTCGCCTCGGCCAAGGTACGGCCCTCGGCGATCTTGATCTGGGCTTGGACGATATCGATGCCGGTGACCTGTTCGGTGACGGTATGTTCGACTTGAACGCGGGGATTGACCTCGATGAAGAAGAATTGCTGGCTGTCCATGTCCATCAGAAATTCGACGGTGCCGGCACATTCGTAACCGACATGGGCGCAAATGCGCCGGCCGAGTTCACAAACCTCGGCCCGCTGTTCGGCCGTCAGATAGGGGGCGGGGGCACGTTCGACAACCTTTTGGTTGCGGCGCTGTACAGTGCAATCGCGTTCATAAAGGTGAAAGATTTCGCCGTGCTTGTCGCCCAAAATCTGGACTTCGACATGGCGGGCGCGCAGAATCATCTTTTCAAGATAGCCCTCGCCATTGCCAAACGCCGCCTCGGCCTCGCGTCGACCCTCGCGCACTTTATCGGCCAGCTCCTCGGGGTTGTTGATCGGCCGCATGCCGCGACCACCGCCGCCCCATGATGCTTTGAGCATCAGCGGATAACCCACCTCGGCAGCCTGCGCGCGGATGTGGTCGAAGTCATCGCCCAGCACCTCGGTCGCGGGGATCACTGGCACACCGGCCGCCATTGCGACCCGGCGGGCCGAAGCCTTGTCACCCAACTGGCGCATGGTTTCGGCCTTGGGACCGATAAAGGTGATGCCGGCCTGATCGCAAGCATCGACAAAATCAGGGTTTTCAGACAGCAGCCCATAGCCCGGGTGGATCGCGTCGGCACCCGATGCCTTGGCCACGCGGATGATTTCGGGAATCGACAGATAGGCACCGACAGGCGAAAGCCCCTCGCCGATCAGATAGGCTTCGTCGGCCTTGAAGCGGTGGAGGGAAAGTTTGTCTTCCTCGGCATAGACGGCGACGGTCTTCTTGCCCAGTTCATTGGCGGCGCGCATGACGCGAATGGCGATTTCGCCCCGGTTTGCGACGAGGATTTTGGTGAAGTCAGACATCGGGCGCTCCTGGGCGACGGCAATTTGGTCAAGTGTAGGGATGCCCGGGTGCGGCGCAAGGGCGGAAAAGCAAACGCCGGATCACGGGGGATCCGGTGTTGGGGTGGTGACCAATAAACAGGCAGTTTGTAAACCTATTCGGTTTTGGGTGCCATGCGGGCGGCCAGTGGCACCTCTTCCAGCATGAAGGCGAAGATGAGGCCGATCAGGCCAAGGCCGGCGCAGATCCAGAAAATGGGGTGGATGGCGTTGATGACGGCGGCGGCGACCTGGGCCTGCATCGCGGGTGTCAGTTTGGCCAGGGTCTGAGGGCCAAGCTGGGCCCCGCCGCCCAGAAGAGCGGCAGCATCGCCGAGGCCAGCCGTAAGGCGGCTGGCAAACAGTGCGCCAAAGGCCGCAACACCCAAGGCACCACCGGTCTGGCGGACCATGATGCTGGCGGCGGTTGCCGTGCCCATCGCGTCACGCGGAACAGCGTTCTGCACGGCGGCGGTGATGACGGGAAAGATGCAGCCCATCCCAAGGCCGACACAGGTCAGCATGGCGCAGAACGTGAACAGGTTGGTGTCGATCTGCAAAAAGGCCATCATGGTCAGGCCCAGCGTCAGCAGCGTCATGCCGATGACCGGGATGCGTTTGTATTTGCCAGTGCGGCTCATATAGATCCCGGACGTGGTCGAGGCGGCCAGAATGCCTGCGGTCAGCGGGATCAGCAGCAGGCCGGATTCGGTCGGCGAGGTCGCCTTGGCGATCTGCAGGTACAAGGGTACGAAGGTGATGGCGCCGAACAGCGCCGCCCCCACCGCAAAGCCAAGGGCCGAGGTGACCCAGAACACGTTCATCTTGAACAACCACAGCGGCAGGATCGGCTCTGCCGCACGGCCTTCGATCACGACAAAGGCGATCAGACTGACCACGATGAGCGCGATGAGCCCAAATGAGATGGCCGAATCCCAGCCAAAACTGCGCCCGCCAAGACTGGTCAGCAAGGTCAACGCGCCGAGGCTTAGGGTCAGCGTGACGGCACCCCACCAGTCGATCTGACGCCGGGTGCGGATACCCTTGGGTTTGAAGCTGGCGGCAAAACCGACAAGGGCGATCAGGCCCAAAGGGATGTTGATGAAAAAGATCCAGTGCCAGTTGGCATTTTGCGACAGAAAGCCGCCCGCCAGCGGACCAAGCACCGAAGAGATGGAGAAGACGGCGGCAAAGACGCCTTGGATCTTGCCACGCTCACGCGGGGGCACGACGTCGCCCACCACCGACAGTGCCAAGACGAACAGACCGCCGCCGCCCATGCCCTGGATGGCGCGAGAGATGATCAAAAATGTCATTGACGTGGCCATGCCACACAGGGCTGACCCGATCAGGAACAGACCGACCGAGACAAAAATGGTGTTGCGTCGCCCGTAAAGGTCGCCCAGTTTGCCATAAAGCGGGGCGACGATGGTCGAGGTCAGGATGTAGGCTGTGACCACCCAGGACAGGTGTTCGAGCCCGCCCAGATCGGCCACGATGGTCGGCAAGGCGGTGGCGACGATGCTTTGATCCAGCGATGCCAGCAGCAATAATAGACCAATGGACAGCAGCACCAGCCGCAATGACCCGTTTTCAGCGGGCGGGAAAGGGTCAGTCCCAGCAGAGTTCGTATCGGCCATCCTAGACTCCTGTCGCGGCTTTGACGTTCGGGTACGTTTTGCATGGATACATGTCAATAGCATATAACTGCATTTGGCATGTGCTTGACTTTGACACTTGTTTGGCCCAAGGCGTAGTCATGACATCTGACGCTCGCTCAAAGACCGTACATCACGAACAGATTCGGGCCGATATCGCGGCGGCCGGCTTTTCGCAGGCGGCTGCCGAGGCATTGTTGACAGTGGATGCCGAGCATTTCCAGTTCATGCGGCGGGTGATGAAGGGGGATGTGCCCCTCAGCCTGATGGAGGAGTTGAATGCCGGGGTCGAGGCGACGCAGTTTCACGCACTTTCTGCCATCTTGCGTATTCAACAGGGACACGGACGCACGCCGCCGCAAGAGGTGACGGTTGGGCTGCTGGCCGAGGAGTTGAATCTTGACCCATCGCGTGCCAGCCGGATCGCGGCCGATCTGGTCGAGCGGCGGCTGTTGGAGCGTGCGGTCAGCCAATCCGATGGTCGGCGATCGGTACTGGTGCCAACCGAGGCCGCGGGCGCGCTGATGCAGGCGTTTCTGCGGGCCAAATGGCAACGGATGATGAAGCTGTTCGCAAGCTGGAGCGAGGCGGACATTCTGGCCTTTTCGGCCCTTTTTGGCCGGTACAACGAGGGTATGCGCGCCCAATATCCGGGGCGCGGATAAGACAAGTTGCCCCGGTCAAGACGGGCCACCGACCGCCCTGAGCAGGTGTCATGGCGTCATCGCAGGTCTGAAATTGATCTGGCTTGGTGGCTGGCGCGTAGTCACCTTGCAGACCAGAAATGAAAGCGATGGGCATGCGCGGACAAGGCCAGTTGATGCGGCGGCGTGACCCGATTTCCACCGGTCGACTTGCAGTATCCTGTCTTGCACGTTTCAAGGTTTGGGGGTGGTAATGCTGTATCCGCGCGTCAGTCTGTATGCGGTGATGCTGGCGGCAACCGGTATCCCGCTATACATCCACTTGCCACAATTCGCGGCTGTGAACCTTGGCATCAACCTGGCCTCGGTCGGGGTGATGCTGTTGGTGATAAGGCTGATTGACCTGGTGCAAGACCCGTTCATCGGCTGGGCGATTGACCGCTGGCCCAAGGCGCAGATGGCGTTCGCCATGGCCGCGGCGGCGGGGCTGGCCATCGGTTTTCCGCTGCTGTTCTGGCTGCAACCGGGTCCTCATGTCGCGGCCAAGCTGACCGCGATTCTTGTCTTGCTGTTTTCGGCCTATAGCCTTGGCTCGATCCTGTTATACGGCCGCAGTGCGACGCTGGCCAAACGGCCTGACCCTGACGAGTTGCTGACTCTGGCCGCCTACCGCGAGGGGGGCATGTTGGCGGGTGTCATCATGGCCGCCATGGCCCCGGCGGTCTTTGCCGCCTTGGGGGCAACGGGGCAGGGCTATCCGGCCTTTGGGGTCTTTTTGGGGCTGTTGGCGGTTGCGGCAGCCGCCCTGTCCTATCCGATATGGCGGCGTCCGGCCATCGTCGGGCAGGCGGTGTCGCTGGCGGGCTTGGGTCAGGCCGGGGCGCTGCGGCTGCTGGCGCTGGCGCTGGTGAACTCTTTGCCGGTGGCCATCACCTCGACCCTGTTCTTGTTTTTTGTCGAGGACCGTTTGGTCTTGCCGGGTTGGGCGGGGCCGTTGCTGGCACTGTTTTTCCTGAGCGCGGGGGTCAGTGTTCCGGTCTGGACGCGGGTCTCTCAGCGGATCGGGCCAAAGATGACCTTGCTGATCTCGATGCCGATGGCCATTGCGGGCTTTGCATGGGCGGCGTTGCTGTCGCCCGGCGATCTGGTCGGATTTGCGGTGATCTGCGTGGCGGCAGGGGTGGCGCTGGGGGCGGATACGGTGCTGCTGCCGGCCATGTTTTCGGTCGCGCTGACGCGCGCCGGTTTGAAAGCATCGCTGGCCTTTGGCATCTGGGCGTTTGCCGGCAAGCTGGGTCTCGCGCTGGCCGCGTTCATCGTGATGCCGTTGTTGCAATGGAACGGGTTCGTTCCCGGGCAGGTGAACAGCGCGGCGGCCTTGGCGACGCTGAACATCGCCTATGCGATCATTCCTTGCGTGTTGAAACTGGGATCGCTGGCCTTGGTGATGACCTTGCCCGCCAAACATGCCGATCATCCGGGTTGACCCATGCGCGGTCAGACTGGCCTGATCAGATGGGCGCGGCGCGGTCGAACTGTTTTTCGGCGTGTAGTTTCAGCCGCATCAGCGCTGCTTTCAGGCTGTGATTTGCACGTGCACGGTGTTCTTGCAGTACGCGCCCGGCGAGCCCCGAGGCGGTCAGGTCGCCCTCATAGGTCAGTCGCGTCATACCACCATCGTTGACGATGGCCACGTTCAGTTCCATATCTACCTTACCCCCGATCAAATGGGCGGCATGGACAGTCAGCGTCTGATCATGGCCGCCGCCCTTGGCCCTCAGTTGCAGTTTGCCCGGCAAAGTCAGTGTGATCGGGCCCACGTCCTTGGACACTTTGAAGCTATAGCTGTCCTCGGCTATGGCTTCGATCCTTGATCCGGCCGGCAGCAGTTGGGCCAATGCCGTGGGGTTGCGCATGATCGCCACCATGAATTCGGGCGGGCATTTCGTCGTGATCTGACCGCGCAATTCCATCGCGTGCTCCTTTAGATATGCGTCTGTTTATGCGAAGGATGGCGGCCGGTGCAAGCTGTCACGTCCATCGGTTCAAGATGAACCGCGCCCCAAAGCCTGCGAAGGCAAGGTCGCCGAGAACGGCATGCCAGACCAAGGTGATGTATATGGCGAAGGCCGCAAGCAGCCAGTGGTCAGGTCGGGGATCGGGCGTGCGGGTATTTGATCTTATTGGTTTGTCTGCGGTGGCCCTGTTGATGGAATCGGGCCCGCCGGCCGGACTTTTTCGCTTTATGCAAACGAAGGTGGCCCCTATGGTGGGCAATAATCCGGCGTTGTATCGCCGTGTTGGGGGGGCGGTCGATGGACGTGTTGCACGAACTGGAGGCGCGGCGCGAGGTTGCGCGGGCCGGCGGCGGGGCGCGGCGGGTCAACGCGCAACATGCCAAGGGCAAACTGACCGCGCGCGAGCGGGTGGAACTGCTGCTGGACGAGGGCAGTTTCGAAGAGTTCGACATGTTCGTGGCGCATCGCTGCACCGATTTCGGGATCGAGGCAGACCGGCCGCCGGGTGACGGTGTGGTCACGGGTTGGGGCACTGTGAACGGGCGACAGGTCTATGTCTATGCGCAGGACTTCACGGTATTTGGCGGGTCACTGAGCGAAACGCATGCCGCAAAGATCTGCAAGATCATGGATATGGCGATCCAGAATGGGGCGCCGGTGATTGGCATCGCGGATTCGGGCGGCGCACGCATTCAGGAGGGCGTTGCCTCGCTTGCGGGCTATGCCGAGGTGTTTCAACGCAACATTCTGGCCAGCGGCGTCGTGCCGCAGATCAGTCTGATCATGGGGCCCTGTGCCGGGGGCGCGGTGTACAGTCCGGCGATGACCGATTTCATCTTCATGGTCAAGGACAGCAGCTACATGTTCGTGACCGGGCCGGATGTGGTCAAGACGGTGACCAACGAAGTCGTGACAGCCGAGGAATTGGGGGGGGCCGCCACGCATACCAAGCGGTCGTCGGTGGCGGACGGGGCCTATGAAAACGATGTCGAGATGCTGTCCGAGGCGCGGCGGCTGATCGACTTTCTGCCGCTGAACAACCGCCAGAAGGCCCCCGTGCGGCCGTTCTTTGATGATCCGGCGCGCTTGGAGCCTAGCCTGGACACCTTGATCCCGGACAATCCCAACCAGCCCTATGACATGAAGGAACTGGTGACAAAACTGGCCGACGAGAGCGACTTCTTTGAAATCCAGCGCGATTTTGCCGCTAACATCATCACGGGCTTCATCCGTTTGGAGGGGCAGACGGTGGGGGTGGTGGCCAATCAGCCCATGGTGCTGGCGGGCTGTCTGGACATTGACTCCAGCCGCAAGGCGGCCCGCTTCGTGCGCTTTTGTGACGCGTTCGAAATCCCGATCCTGACGCTGGTTGATGTGCCGGGGTTCTTGCCGGGGATCACGCAGGAACTGGGCGGTGTCATCAAGCATGGGGCCAAGTTGCTGTTCGCTTATGGCGAGGCGACGGTGCCCAAGGTCACGGTCATCACGCGCAAGGCCTATGGCGGGGCTTATGATGTGATGGCCTCCAAGCATCTGCGCGGCGATTTCAACTATGCGTGGCCCACGGCCGAGATCGCCGTGATGGGGGCAAGGGGTGCGGTCGAAATCCTGTATCGCAGTGAACTTGGCGACGGTGACAAGATCGCGGCACGGGTCAAGGAGTATGAGACGCGGTTTGCCAACCCATTTGTCGCAGCAGAAAAGGGGTTCATCGACGAGGTGATCTATCCGCATTCGACCCGCAGGCGCGTGGCGCGGGCCTTTGCGTCGCTGCGTGGAAAAAAACTCGTCAACCCATGGAAAAAGCATGACAACATTCCGTTGTGACGCAAGATCAAGAGAGTATTTGGGCCAGTATGAAGAGGGCAGGCTTTGGCGGAACTGATCAAGGTGCCCTCGGGGCAAGCGGTGACCTTGCTGGACGTGATCATGGACATCGCAGGGCCCGCCGGACTGACGATGCGGTTTCGCTTTCTGGCGCCAGGGATTGCGCGGGAGGGTGGAACGGTGGACGCCGAGACGGCGGCGGTCGACATGGACGCATTGTGTCAGGATTACGCGCTGCCACGTATCGCCAATACCGGGCCGCAACCTGCGCAGATCGTGATCTCGATGTCGGATGTCGCGGTGCCGTTCGGTGAGACCCATCCAGAGGCGACCCAGCTTTTCAACTCCTACTCGATGGCGGACGGGCTTTGCGTCTGGGATATGTTCTGACTGAAAGGGTCCGCATAGTGCTCAAACATCGTGGCTTTCCGGGGCGCTTGCCAAGCACGGACTATCAATTCGTGATCCGGCGGGCGAATATGAAGGATGGACCGACCAAGATCGTGCGCCGTGAGCGGTTCAAAGACCGCAAGATGCTGGACCGCCAGGCAGATATAGGATTTCTGGCAGCTCTTTGGGCGCATTTCGGCGAAGAACCGTTCGAACGCGGCAATCTGGATGCCGGTCGATTGTCTTGGTTGTTTGGCCGCGAGGTGGTGGCCGCCGAAGACCCGTTTGACCCTGCCAGCTATGAAGCGCTTCTGAAGATAGATCTGCGTCGGGCGCAGGCCGCCTTTCCCGAGGTTTTTGCCGAGGATGCGCCAGAGGTTATCCAGGATGAGGAGGACGAAGATTGGGACGACTAGGCATGGATCCGCGCAAGCCTTTGGTTTATCGGCAAATTGCAGCGTATGGCGACGCGGCACCTCTCAGGGGCGTTGGCGCGGCCTGCATGTCGGACAAGACTGAAAATGTGTGCTTGGCGGCTTTGATGTGCCGCGGCGCGTGCGTTGACTGTTACACTTTCCTTCCCCTTTGGCCCGTCTGCATCACGGACGGGCCCTTTTTCAGCACAAGGTCAGCCGGGCGTTTTCGCCGGCCTAAGGTGCGTGGGTTTTCGCGGCAGGTGGTAGCTTCGGCTGGAACGGGCCTTTCACGCGGCGATGATGGCGAGGTGGCGCGGTTTGGCGTGCTGAAAATCGCCCCTACTGCGGTTTTAGGGGCCCACCTGCGTCAAGTTGCAGTGCGCCAGTGTGCGACGCATCTTGGCCGAGCCCGTGCCGGCCTGCGATCATGGTTTACTATCACCGATCGGACCATGCGGGGCAGGTCCCCAGATGGTCCCTTTGCAGACGGGTCCGGTACGGGGCCGTGGAAATACCGGGGGGACGGATGTTCAAGAAAATCCTGATTGCCAATCGGGGCGAAATCGCCTGCAGGGTCATCAAGACCGCGCACAGGATGGGTATTGCGACCGTCGCGGTCTATTCCGACGCCGACCGCCAATCGCTGCATGTGCGCATGGCGGATGAGGCGGTGCATATCGGCGCCTCGCCCGCGGCACAGTCCTATATCGTGATCGACAAGATCCTGGCGGCAGTGCATGCCACAGGGGCCGAGGCGGTACATCCGGGTTATGGATTTCTGAGTGAAAACAAGGCCTTTGCGATGGCGTTGGAGGCCGCCGGGGTGGTGTTCATCGGCCCGCCCTCGGGTGCGATCGCAGCGATGGGCGACAAGATCACCTCCAAGAAGCTGGCGATGGCGGCAGGGGTTTCGACCGTGCCGGGCTTCATGGGCATCATCGACGGCGTCGAAGAGGCAGTGCGGATTGCCGAAGAGGTCGGCTATCCGGTCATGATAAAGGCGACGGCGGGTGGCGGCGGCAAGGGCATGCGGATCGCCTGGAACGAGGCCGAAGCGCGCGAGGGGTTTCAATCCTCGAAAAATGAGGCTGCGGCGAGTTTTGGCGACGACAGGCTGTTCATCGAAAAGTTCGTCGCCCAGCCACGGCATATCGAGATTCAGGTTCTGGCCGACAGTCTGGGAAATTGTGTCTATCTGCACGAGCGGGAATGCAGCATCCAGCGACGCAACCAAAAGGTGATCGAGGAGGCACCGTCGCCATTTCTGGATCCGACAACGCGTGCGGCGATGGGCGAACAGGCCTGCGCCTTGGCCCGTGCCGTCGGCTATACGTCGGCGGGGACGGTTGAGTTCATCGTCGACGGGTCCCGCAACTTCTATTTCCTCGAAATGAACACACGGCTGCAAGTGGAACATCCGGTGACCGAATTGATCACCGGCGTCGATCTGGTGGAACAGATGATCCGGGTGGCGGTGGGCGAGCCACTGCCTTTTCAGCAAGGCGACCTGAAACTGCATGGCTGGGCGATCGAAAGTCGGCTTTACGCCGAGGACCCCTATCGCAGCTTTCTGCCCTCGATCGGTCGGCTGACGCGCTATCGCCCGCCGGTCGAGGGGGTGACCGAACGCGGCGGCGTGGTGCGCAATGATACGGGCGTGTATGAGGGGGGCGAGATCAGCATATATTACGATCCGATGATCGCCAAACTGTGTACCTGGGGGGCAACGCGGACGGCCGCGATCGAAGAAATGCGGCTGGCGCTCGACACGTTCGAGGTCGAGGGGATTGGCCACAACCTGCCTTTTGTCAGCGCTGTGATGGATCATCCGCGCTTTCAGTCGGGTCTTATCACAACGGCTTTCATCGCCGAGGAATATCCGGATGGTTTCAAGGGGGCCGTGCTGCCCGATCTGCTGCTGCGGCGGGTCGTGGCGGCGGCGGCGGCGATGAACCGAGTCGCCGAAATCCGGCGGACGCGTATTTCCGGCACAATGGACAATCACAAACGCAATGTCGGCAATGCCTGGGTGGTCGAGGCGCAGGGGCAGGCCCATGCCGTCACCATCGCAGCCGACCCCGCGGGATCGACCATCAGCTTTGCCGATGGCGCCGAGATGCGGGTGCAAAGCGACTGGAAGCCGGGGCAGGCTCTGGCCCGACTGACGGTGGATGGTCATGTTCAGGTGATGAAAGTCGGCAAGATCCCGATGGGCTTTCGCCTGCGGCTGCGCGGTGCCGACATCAGGGTCCTTGTGCGCTCACCCCGCGCCGCCGAACTTGCCCGTCTGATGATCGCAAAGCTGCCGCCCGACACTTCGAAATACCTGCTTTGTCCTATGCCGGGTATGTTGGTGCGATTGTCGGTCACCGTGGGTGACGAGGTGCAAGAGGGGCAGCCACTGGCAACGGTCGAGGCGATGAAAATGGAAAACATTCTCAAGGCCGAGCGGCGGGGCGTGGTCAAGACGGTGGTCGCGGCTGCGGGCGAAAGCCTGAAGGTGGATGCGGTGATCCTCGAATTCGAATAGGCGTTCATCTTTTCATAAATATCCCACGGGGGTCGGGGGGTGTGAAACCCCCCGGCGGGTGCAAAAGGACCAAGCCATGACCGATGATCTGAACCGCTGGAGAACCCTTGCCACCAACGAGCTCAAGGGCCGTGATCCCGAAACCCTGACTTGGGCCACGTTGGAAGGGATCGCGATCAAGCCGCTGTATACGGCGTCAGACACGGCCGGGTTGCCTCATATGGGCGGCGTGCCGGGTGTGGCGCCGTTTACGCGTGGGGTCCGTGCGACCATGTATGCCGGTCGGCCATGGACGATCAGGCAATATGCCGGCTTTTCGACCGCTGAGGAAAGCAATGCCTTCTACCGCCAGGCGCTGGCGGCCGGGCAGCAGGGGGTGTCGGTCGCCTTTGATCTGGCGACCCATCGCGGCTATGACAGCGACCATCCGCGCGTTCAGGGCGATGTCGGCAAGGCGGGCGTGGCGATTGACTCGGTCGAGGACATGAAACTGTTGTTCCAAGGGATACCGTTGGAAAAGATCAGCGTTTCCATGACGATGAACGGGGCCGTGATTCCGGTGCTGGCCAGTTTCATCGTGGCAGGCGAAGAACAGGGTGTGGCGCAGGCCGATCTGTCGGGCACCATTCAGAACGACATCCTGAAAGAGTTCATGGTGCGCAACACCTATATCTATCCGCCAGGCCCCAGCATGCGCATCGTGGCCGATATCATCGAATACACCGCAACGCAGATGCCCAAGTTCAACTCGATCTCGATCTCGGGCTATCACATGCAAGAGGCGGGGGCCAATCTGGTGCAGGAATTGGCCTATACTCTGGCCGATGGCCGTGACTATGTGCGCGCGGCGCTGCAGCGTGGCATGGATGTCGATGCCTTTGCCGGGCGGCTAAGCTTCTTCTTTGCCATCGGTATGAATGTCTTCATGGAGGCGGCCAAGCTGCGGGCAGCGCGGCTGTTGTGGCACCGGATCATGAGTGGTTTTGGTGCAAAGCGGGCCGAAAGCCTGATGCTGAGGACGCATTGTCAGACCAGCGGTGTCTCGTTGCAAGAACAAGACCCCTACAACAACATCGTGCGCACCGCCTATGAGGCGTTGGCGGCGGTACTGGGCGGCACGCAAAGCCTGCACACCAACTCGTTTGATGAGGCGATGGCGCTGCCGTCGGATTTTGCGGCGCGCATCGCGCGCAACACGCAGCTGATCTTGCAGGAGGAAACCGGGATCACCCATGTCGCGGACCCCTTGGCAGGCTCTTACTATGTCGAGAACCTGACGGCAGAACTGGCCGAAAAGGCCTGGGCGCTGATGGAAGAGGTCGAGGCGATGGGGGGCATGACGGTCGCAGTGACAGCGGGGCTGCCCAAGCGGCGGATCGAGGAATCCGCCGCGCGCCGGCAGGCGCTGGTGGACCGCGGCAGTGAGGTGATCGTGGGGGTGAACAAATACCGTCTGGATGAGGAGGCGGAATTGTCGATCCGGGTGGTCGACAATGCGGCGGTCAGGCAGGCTCAGGTGGCGCGGCTGCGCGCGGTAAAGGCCGCGCGTGATGAGGCTGCGGTGGCGACGGCACTGGCGGGGTTGACCGATGCGGCGCGGGGAACCGGGAATCTGCTGGCAGCGGCGGTGGATGCGGCGCGCAAGCGGGCAACTGTGGGTGAAATCTCGGATGCGATGGAGGTGGCATTCGGGCGTCACCGAGCAGAAGATTCTGTGATTTCAGGAGTTTATGGCGCCGGGTATCAGGGGGATGCCGATTTTGCCGAATTGCAGGCCGAGGTGGCGGAGCTTGCCCGCCGTTTGGGGCGGGCACCGCGGATGATGGTGGTCAAGCTGGGACAGGACGGTCATGACCGTGGGGCCAAGGTGATCGCCTCGGCCTTTGGCGATGCGGGATTCGAGGTGGTGGTGGGGGATTTGTTTGCCACCCCCGAAGAGGCCGCGATCGGGGCAGCGGCGCATGGCGTGGATGTGGTGGGCGTTTCCAGTCAGGCGGCGGGGCATATGGACCTTGCGCCGCAACTGGTGCGCTCTTTGCGCGATGCTGGCAGCACGGCTCTGGTCATCTGTGGCGGAGTCATTCCGGCGCAGGATTACAATGTGCTGAAGCAGCACGGGGTCAGGGCGATTTTCGGGCCGGGGACGAATGTGGTAGCGGCGGCGCGGGAGGTGTTGGGGTTGATCCGCGGCGCAAAACTGTAAGGGCTGTGCGGCGGCAGATGCCGCAAAGAGTGAGTATTTGGGCCAGTATGAAGGGATCAGGGCAGGTCTAGGGTCACCGGAAAATGGTCTGACGCGGTCACAATCGCTGCGCTGAGGCCGGGAATGGCCACGATTTTGGGGTCGTTGAAAGGGTGCCAGATGTGCCAGCGCGGCCCCAGGGTGGCAAGGTCGGGAGAGAGCATGATGAAATCGAGCAGCGCCTCGAAATAGCATTGGCGGGGCGCGAGCCAAAAGCGCGCCGAGGTCGGGTGCAGGCCGGGGTACAGGGCCATAAGGGCGTTAGGATCGGTCAGTTGTCTTTCGGGCGGGTCGTTCAGGCCCAGCACGATCTCGACGCCGGATTGGCCGAAGATACGTTCGTATTTGTCGATGCCGGGGCCGTCGTTGAAATCGCCCATCACGATCAGGCTGTCATGTGCGGTCAGGTGATCCATCGCCCGCGCGCGCAGCCAGTGGCATTCGGCAAGCTGTTTGCGGCGGTTGTTGATCGAGATGCGGCGGAACTCATCTGCGCTGACGCGGCCATGGGGGGCTTTCGATTTGGCGTGAACGCCGATCAGCCGCAATCGGCGGCTTTGGGTCTGGACCAGCAATTCAAGTGGAGGTTTGGAAAAGGTGACGGTATGCGCAAAGCCGTTGCCAGGTATCTCAGCGTGGCCAGTCTGGTCAAAGTGCCATTTCTGGTCAAAGCGGGGGGTGTCGGCTGTGCTTTGCGGGTCGTGATGCACGGTCAGCCGGCCGGGGTCGTAAAGGAAGGCAATCTCTTGTTCGGTGTCGGAGGGAAAACCGGTGATGGCGCGTCGGGCGCGCAGTTTGAAATGCCGGGCAAAGGATTCCAACGCCGTGACAGTGCTGCGGTGCAGCGAGGTGTCGGGCGCCTCGATCATCATGACGCCATCGGCGTCGAGTGCGGCAAAGACCTGGCCTAGGGCGTTGATCTGGTCGGCGCGGGTGGTCTGGTAGCGGGCAGAGGGTTCGTGGTCGATCAGCAGACGCCCCTGATCATCGAACAAGGCGTTCATCCACTCGACATTGTAGGTGGCCAGACGTAGCGGGCGAGTTGGCATCGTTCAGGCAGCGCGCTGCGAGATGGCGGCCCAAGCCTCGTTCACCGCTTGCAAACGGCGTTCGGCCAGTTTCAGCGCCTCGGGTGGGACACCGCGGGCCAGCATCAGGTCGGGATGGCTGGTCTTGACCGCGTGGCGCCACGCGGCGCGGATCGCCTCTAACGGGGTGTTCGGAGTCACGCCAAGGACGTCATAAGGGTCGCGCGGGGCGCCCTCGACGACGCGGGCGCGCAACTGGCGGAAGGCGCGGTCGTCAAGGCCAAGAATCGTCGAGACCTGCATAAGGAACTCGTTCTCGCGCGGATGATAGGTGCCGTCGGCGAGGGCGATATGGAACAGACTTTCCATCAGGTCGATCAGCAGGTCGCTGTCCTGATCGCGGAACATGGCCCGGATTTTCGCAGCGTAAATGTCATAGCCAGCGACATCCTGCCGGGCGAGGTTGAAGACACGGGCGGCTTTGGCCTCATCGGCGGGCGGGATGGCAAAGACCTGGCGGAAGGCCGTCACTTCATTGCGGGTCACAGTGCCGTCGGCCTTGGCCATCTTGGCACCCAGGGCGATGACGGCGATGGTGAAGGCGACCGAGCGTTCGGGGTTGGGTGTCGAGCGCAGCTGGTCGAGAATCGTGCTGAGGCCTTCGCCGGTGGCGAGGGCGGACAAGGCGGCGGCGATGCGGGACCAGATCGACATGCGAAAGACCATAGCCCAAGCGCGCGGCAATGTCAGGAGAGGAATTTCTGCATTCGCAAAAGGTCGATGTAGCGGCCAAATTGGTCGCTGGCTTGCTGGATCGGCCCGCAGGCAGATGGAACATGTGGGCGTGGAAGGTCGCAGCATCGGCGTTGGTCGCAAGACGGATCAAGGAAAATGGCGTGGGCCGTGGGGGGTGGCAAAACTGGCAGACAGGGATTTGGCGGCGCCTTGGATGATGTGGATGCGCGGGTCTTGCAGGGCGGTCAGGGACTGTGCCAGCGCTTTGGCGCGGGGATGGACGATGTCGAGGCTGACAAGGCGGATGTGGGATTCGGGCAGGGCTTGGGCTGGATGATGGGGCGGTTGCCACTGGATCAGGGCCGGAAAGGCACCGTCAAAGGGCAACTTGCCATTTTCTGGCACGGCCATTTGCCACTGATAAACACCGCGCGACAGGGTGATGGGCGTGCCGGTGCCGGGCGGACTTTGGGCAATCGCCACCGAAAGGTTGTCGGTGCGGGCGACCCAGTTGGTCAAGGCGGGGGGGCCTGTGAAATGGTCGAGGTCGAACCAACGCGGCCAAGCTGGCGCTGTGGCAGTGGGGTCGATTGCGATGACTTCGAGATAGAGGTCGCCCAAAGCCAGCAGGCGGTTATGGGTGGCCATTTGGGGATGTTGCCCGCCACCTGCCAGTGTGACCCCAAGTGCCTGTTCAACCGCCGCGACGCCATCGTGCAAGGTCAGCGCCGCAACGGCGATATGGTCGAAGATCAGGGTCACGGCGCGACGACTTTGGTTTCGGCGCGCATCGCCAGCGCGAGCGCGGCAAAGCGGGCGCTGGCGACCTCGCCGAACAGTATCTGACCGTCAGGTGTCAAAGACAGTTCCAGCAGACGCTTTTTGGGTGACCAGGTCAGCTTGCCGGCCTGGGCCGGGTCGCCCGCCGCGAACATTGCCCCGAAACGCATGGCTTTGCCAAGGATTTCGGCCTGTTGGATCTGGTCGTCGGACAGCAGGCGGAACAGGGGTTCGAGGCGCGATCCGGCGCGGGAGTTCTTGTATCTGTGCAAAAGCGCGACACCCAGAAACACCCGGCCGGGATGGTCGAGGCCGCCAAGGTTGGCGCGGGTGACATTGTCGAAGCAGGCCTCGGCGCGGTAATCGGGGTGGGCGCGCCAAGTCGTGTCGTGCAGCAGACAGGCCGCCTTCATCAGGCGTTGCCGGGGCTTGTCGGCCTCGGGGAACAGGGGTTCAAGGAATTCGTAAAGCAGTTTGCCGGTGCCGGGCAGACGCGAGGCGGACATTTCATTGATGCGGGCCGCCTCGATCAGGGGGTCGCGATGGCGCAGACGGTCTGGCATCACCTCATACAGCAGACCCTCGCGGATGCCATAGGTCGATACGTCGATCTCGGCGGGTTTCAGGGCTTCAATCAGACCGCGCAACACCTCGCAGGCGAGCGGGACCAGTTCCATCCGCTCGCTGGAGGTGCCAGTACGGGCGCGCAGCAATGCAAGGTCCGAGGCGAGGATCCACTCGATCGTGTCAAGCAGGCTGTCAGGCATCATGCGGTATTCGTGCAGCACAGTCAAAGGGTAGCTGCGGCGTTCCATGTCGAGGCGGGCGATGGAGCGCCACGAGCCGCCGACGAGGTAGATGCGCTCGCCCTCGGACCTGATCTCGGCTTGCAGGGTTTTCAGAACGGCGCTGATGTGGTCCTGGCGTCCCCTGACACCACCCTTTATCTGTTGCAGACGGAACGGGCCCAGCGGCGACGTGGCGCGCTGGGTCACCTTGCCGTCGCCGATGCGCGCCAGCTCCATCGAATTGCCGCCAATGTCGCAGACCAGACCCTTGGCATCGGGCCAGCCCAACAGCACGCCCTGCGCTGACAGGCGGGCCTCTTCGGCACCGTCAACCACCCAGAGCTTGAGGCCGGTTTCGCGCAAGACATCGGCCTGAAAGTCGGGGCCGTCTGTCGCCTCGCGGGTGGCGGCGGTGGCAACGACCGTCAGGTTGTGGATGTCCATGCCACGGGCCAGCAGGGCAAAACGTTTCAGGGCGTTCAGGGCACGGATGCGGCCCTCGGGGTTCAGGCGGTTGGTCTCGGCCAGGCCCTTGCCAAGGCCACACATGATCTTTTCATTGTAGAAATAGGCGGGCGAGCGGGCGGCACCGTCGAACACCACCATCCGCACCGAATTGGAGCCCACATCGACCACCCCGACCCGGCTGAGCGCCCGGACCGAAGGGTCATCGAACAGACGGCGGCCGAAGGGGTCCCAGTCTTCAACTTCGGCGGGGGACAGGGTGTCGGACAGGGTGTCGGTCATGGGCGATTCCCTATGGCGTTCATGCTGCCGCCTGCATGGGGCATTTTCGGGCCTTGGGCAATGATCTGGGGCAGTTTGTCGGTGGTGCAACGGAGGTTTCACCCCACTGGGTGCCGATGCCCGTGGGATATTTTTCAAAAGATGAAGGCTTTTATGTGCCCGCTGATCGGGGTGTGGATTTGGCGCCAGCAGAGCCGCGACCCGAAAGCGAGGGGTTTTCCATAAAGAATCGGTGGCAATTGAACAGTGAGATGCTGCTGGTCAGGTCGCGGCTATAGGTGCCGCCGGGGGACAGGACCCAGCTTTGCGCCTCGTCCGCCATGTTGGAGGCCATGATCTGGCTCATCACTTGCGCGCGAACGGTGGTGTTGTGCAATTCGACCAAAGTTTCGACCCGGCGCGACAGGTTGCGGTCCATCCAGTCGGCTGAGGACAGAAAGACATGCGCCTGTTGCGAGGGCAGACCGTGGCCCGCGCCGAAACAGACGATGCGGCTGTGTTCGAGAAAGCGGCCAACGATGGATTTGACGCGGATGTTTTCGGACAGTCCTTTGACGCCGGGCCGCAATCCGCAGATGCCGCGGATCACCAGCGAGATATTTACGCCGGCCTGCGAGGCGGCATAAAGCGCGTCGATGATGTCTGTTTCGAACAGCGAGTTCATCTTGATCCAGATTTCGGCGGGGCGACCTGCACGTGCATGGTCGGCCTCGGCGGCGATCAGAGCCAGAAGTCGAGGCTTCAGCGTGATGGGGGCGATGGCCAGGTTTTCCAGACCGGTCGGTTGGACATAGCCCGAAAGATAGTTGAACACCTTGGTCGCGTCGCGGCCGAGGGCGGGGTCGCAGGTGAAAAACGACAGGTCGGTATAGATGCGGGCGGTGATCGGGTGATAATTGCCAGTGCCGTAATGGGTATAGGTCACCAGCGCATCGCCCTCGCGCCGAACCACGGTCGAGATTTTGGCGTGGGTTTTCAGATGCATAAAACCGTAGACAACCTGAGCGCCCGCGCGTTCAAGGCGGCGTGATTGCACGATGTTGGCGGCCTCGTCAAAGCGGGCCTTCAACTCGACCAGGGCTGTGACGGACTTGCCGTTTTCGGCAGCCTCGCACAGCGCTGCAACGATGGGGCTTTGGGCAGAGGTGCGGTACAGGGTTTGCTTGATCGCCAGAACATTGGGGTCGCGGGCGGCCTGTTCGAGAAAGCGGATGACGGTGTCAAAGGTTTCATAGGGGTGATGCAGCAGCATGTCCTTTTGCCGGATCGCGGCGAACAGGTCACCGTCATGGTCCAGCACCCGTTCTGGCACGCGAGGGGTGAAATTTGGCCATAAAAGATCGGGGCGCGAGGACAGAACCAGTTGTTTCAGGTCGGCCACACCGAGTAGGCCGCGAAGCTCGACCACCTCATCAGAGGTAACGTCCAGTTCTTGCATGATCAGGTGGCGCAGGTCTTCGGGCGCACCGGCCGAGATTTTCAGGCGGATCACATCCCCCCTGCGGCGGCGCTTCAGCGCCGATTCGAATTCGCGTACCAGATCCTCGGCCTCTTCTTCGACATCAAGGTCGCTGTCGCGCAGGATACGGAAAATGCAGTGGCCGCGGTCGGTATAGCCCGGAAACAGCATGTCGAGATGCAGCAGCAGCAGTTCCTCGAGCGGCAGAAAGCGGTTTTCGCCAGGGCGGCCGGGCAGCGGAACAAAGCGCGCGATTTGCTGGGGGATCGGCAGCAGGGCCTTGAGGCTGCGACGGTCGCTGACACGTTCCAGTTCCAGCGCCAGCGTAAAGCCGGTATTGGGGATGAAGGGAAAAGGATGGGCGGGGTCGATGGCGAGGGGCGAGAGGACGGGGAAAACCTTTTCAAGGAAGTTTTCCTCAAGAAATTTAAGGTCGCGCTGGGTGAGTTTCGAGCGGGTGAGCAGCGTGATATGCTCGGCCTCCATCTCTTTTTTCAGACGATTGAAGACCGATTGCTGGGTCTGCATCAGCCGACCGGCTTTTTCGTGGATCAGTCTAAGTTGTTCCGCCGGGGTCAGGCCGTCATCCGACACCGGCGCGTTGCCGTTGCGCACCTGCGCGCGCAGGCCCGCGACGCGGACTGTGTAGAATTCGTCAAGGTTGGTGGCCGAGATCGACAGGAAGCGCAGGCGTTCCAACAGCGGGACGGTGGGGTTGGACGCCTCCTCCAAGACGCGAAAATTAAAATCGAGCCATGACAGTTCGCGGTTGAAAAAGCGTTTGGGCCCGGTGACCTGCGCAGGACTTGGGCTGGGAAAGGCAGAGTTCAGGAAATCGGCTTGGGTCATGGTGCGGGTATGGGGTCCGTGCTGGGGCGCTTGGTGTTGGGCACTGTTTCATTCCACGTGGTCGCTGTCCAGCCAAGCGGCTGTCACATCATTCGAAGGGCAGGGGATATTGGCGCTCCATCACCTCGGCGGCGAGGGCGCGTGTGATCGGACGGGCGGCTGCGAGGCTGAAGGCGTCAAGTTCCGCGACCAGCGCGCGGGCGGCGGCAATGGAACGCTCCATTCGCGCGGTCAGGTAGGGGATCAGGTTGGGGGCCACGGTGATCTGGCGGTCGGCGAAAAGTTTGATCAGGACGGCGGATAGCAGGGCATCGTCGGGCGGCTCAAGATGGGCGGTAGGCAGGGTTTGCAGGCGAGATTTGAGATCTGGCAGGCTGGCCCAATCGCGCGGGGGTGCCGAGGTGGTCAGCAGGATTTTGCCGTACGGGATTAGCAGGTTGTACAGATGGAACAAGGCAGCCTGATCGGCGGTTTGCGCGTCGTCAACAATGACGCGGGCTTCTGGGGCCAGATGTGGCAGATGGCGGGCCAGATCGGCCGCAGGCAGGGCGGTGCCCGTATGCCGGCGCGCCCAGATATGCGCAAGGTGGGTCTTGCCGGTGCCGCCGGTGCCGATCAACAGCAGGTTTTGGCCCCCATCTACCGCGGTCAGTGCGGCTTCATTCGTGGCGGATGTGTAAAAGTCTTCGCGGCGAAATGTCTCGGACAGGGGGAGGGTAAAGGCAATTTGGCTGGTCAATCTGCGCGTCCATCGTCGGCACTGCCAGCGGTGCCCTTGTACAATGGACTTTCGCGGTAGCGGTTCAGGGCGAAGCGGGCCACGACACCCAGACAGGCTGCCACCGGCACGGCGACGAGCAATCCGGCAAAGCCGAAGATCGCCCCGAAGATCGATAGCGCCAGCATCAGCCAGACCGGGTGCAGCCCCACCGACTTGCCGACGAGGCGGGGTGTCAGCACATTGCCTTCCATGAACTGGCCGATACCGAAGATCGCGGCGATCAGACCAATTTGCAGCCAGTCGCCCCAGAACTGGTAAAGGCCGATGCCGATGGCCAGCGCTCCGCCGATCAGCGCCCCGATAAAGGGAATGACGGTGGTCACCCCAGCAATCGCGCCGACGATCAGGCCGAATTGCAGGCCAACGGACATCAGGGCTACGGCATAAAACACGCCCAAGATCAGGCAGACCGTCAACTGACCGCGTACAAAGCCTGCCAGCACGGCATCAACCTCGCGGGCAAGTTGGCGGATCACCGGGGCATGGTCACGCGGCAGCAGATCGTCGATGCGCGCCACCATGTGATCCCAGTCCATCAGCAGATAGAACGCCACGACCGGCACCACGACCAGAAACAGAATCCAGGACACGACCGACAGAACCGAGGTGAGCAAACCCTGCGCCAATGCCCCGCCGCGTGCCTGAATGGCGCTGGCGATCTGCGCCAGGCTTTGGCGCATCACAGAGGTGCTGTCGCTGAGATCGGGGAACTTTCGGGTGACAAAAGCCTCCAACTGGGCTGCCATGGCAGGTGTGGCGTTGATCAGCGCGGCCAACTGCTCCATCAGCAACGGAATGACCGCCAGCACCAGCAGAATAAAGGTCATCGCGGCCGCTAGGGTGATGATCGCCGTGGCGGTGGCCCGACCCAGACCCAAACGCTCAAGTCGGTCAGCGACGGGATCGAGAAAATAGGCTATGGCCCCAGCGACGAGAAATGGCAGCATGACCGAGCCCAGAAACCACAGCGCCACAAAGAAAACCACGGCAGCGATGCCCCAGTAGCGGCCCTGAATGTGGATCGGCAATGCCATGTCTGGGCCCCCTTGGTTTCAGGGGCTGATATTGCCCTGCATCCGGCGCGATGCAAGTGCGCTGATCAAGACTTT
>JBAXXO010000012.1:0-24137 GCA_037127855.1 Alphaproteobacteria bacterium | reverse complement strand
ATGAAATCCTGACCCCGGCCGCCGAAGCCTTGTCGGCGCGCTTTCCCCTGGCCGCCACGCTGGCCTTGCGTGCGATGATCGATTTCACGCTGAACGCCGGGAAATCCAGTCGCTACCAACATGCAGCGCGGCACCTGGCCGAATGTGATGCGCTGGCCATCCAGATCGAGGACTTCGGGACAGTCGAACCTCACGATTCTTACGTAGCGCTAATGAAGAAGGAGCACGGCAAGAAAACAGGCTTTTGGTCTAGGGCCGAGGGAAAATGACCACAAACCCATGGAACTGAAAAATGGACACCGCAAGAAAAAACCTGACAGCGGTGATTTCCGGAAGTATTCTTGATGTGAACAGATGGACCGGGCGAGACACGATGAAGGTTGGATTTCTTGACAAGCGCGTATTCAGAATTTTTCTTCAGTTGACTTCGGGCGTTAGCGCGGCCCTTTCAACGGTACTTCTTTTTGTCGATATTCCAGACTGGCTCAAGATACCGGCGCTGATCGCCTTCGCTCTCGCGCTTTTCGGGACCTATTTTTTCATATGGATTTGGTCCAATAGATTGAATCATGCTGAAATTGAAATAGATGGAACCAGCATCACTATCAAGGTGGGCGACATCTTCTCGCAGCCCGGTTTAAAAGCGATCGCATTTAACGAATACTTTGATACTCAGGTTGACAACAAAATAATAAGCGAAGCCTCCCTAAACGGGATATTTCTCAAATCTCATCTGAATGTCGCATCGGGCGAGCTGGACAAGAGGATCGATAGTTTTCCCTTTGAGGCAGATGAAGCCCTTGGCGAAAACGATCAACGATCACACGGCAAGAAGAAAAAATATAGATTAGGGACAATCTTTGTTCACAACGACTATCTTTTGACGGCCATGTCAAAATTTGGGGTCTATATACTTAACTAGCCACAAATCGCTTGACTGACGGTTCGACTTTGGCTAGTTATGTCCGTGAGCGATGGAGTTCACGATGCAAAAGCCCGACACCCTCAGCACCTTCGAGTTCTTCCGCAAGTTCCCGGATGAGGAAGCGGCGCGCAAATTCTTCGAGGGCCGCCGTTGGGGCGGTGAGCCGGTTTGCGGTCACTGTGGCAGCGTCTCCGTCACCGAATGCAAAGACCACAAGCCGATGGCCTATCGCTGCAAAGACTGCCGGGCGCACTTCAGCGTTCGCACGGGCACTGTGCTTGCCGAAAGCCGCTTGCCCCTGCTGAAGTGGTTGCTGGCTATTTACATGCTCACCAGCGCCCGCAAGGGCATCCCCTCGACCCAGATGGCCCGCGAACTTGGGATCACCCAGAAGTCGGCATGGTTTCTTGCGCAGCGCATCCGCGAAACTTGGCTGAAAAGCCATGATGGCGAAGACAACGACATGGGCGATCATGTGCAGGTTGACGAAACCTTTGTCGGCGGTAAGGAAGCGAATAAGCACGCGAACAAAAAGCTGCACGCGGGCCGTGGCGGCGTCGGCAAAACTGTCGTTGTTGGTATGCGCGACCAGAACGGACAAGTTCGCGCGATGCCTGTAGAGAGCACGAAAGCCAAAACCCTTGTGGGGTTCATTTCCGCAAATGCTCCTGCTGGCGCTACTGTGGTGACGGATGATTTTCTAGGCTACAGCCCGCTTCACCGTGCCGGGTTCACCCACAAGACGGTCAATCACTCGATTGGCGAGTATGTGCGCGACATGGCCCATACTAACGGGGTCGAAAGCTTCTGGGCACTTCTGAAGCGCGGGCACTACGGCATTTACCACTACATGAGTGCCAAGCACCTACACCGCTATGTGAAAGAGTTTTCTTTCCGTCACAACACGTCGCAGGCTGGCACCATGCAGTTCATCAACATGACCATTGACCGGATGGTATCCAAGCACTTGACCTATGAGGAGTTGATCCGTGGCTAAGAACCCAGAAATTGTAGAGCCGCTTGATGCGCTCTTCGAAGATGTTGTGGACGCAGTTATTGCACCACCCAAGAAGCGCAGGAAACGCGGTCAACTGGCAGACGAAGATCAGGACGCGGACAGCCTGAGCGTCACTGCACCAGATGGCATTCCTATCGCCACCCACCGGGGCACTCTGAGGATCGGGCCCACCGAAATTCCTTGCGCAGTGCTGAAGGACGGCAGGCGCGTTCTTTCCGAGAATGGTATTGCGAACGCTCTTGGCGGTAGGAGCGGGGCGGCGAAGCGACTGAAGACAGAGGCCGAAAAGGACGGGGCCCATTTGCCTGTTTTTCTGGCCTCTAGAAGTCTTTTACCTTTTATCGCCAATGACTTATGGGATGGGCCCCTAAAGCCAATAATTTACCGTTTTGGCGACACTACCGTAGCTGGGTATCCGGCTGAAGCGTTGCCTGAAATCTGCAACATTTGGCTTACCGCGCGGCAAGAGGGCGCGCTGAATGACCAGCAGAAGGACAGGGCCCAGGCGGCTGAGATTGTCATCCGTGGTCTAGCTGAAATCGGTGTTATCGCACTGGTTGATGAGGCAACTGGTTACCAAGACACGCGGGATAGGGATGCGCTCCAAGCCATTCTCGATAAGTATCTGCAAAAAGAGTTTGCCGCTTGGGCAAAGCGCTTTCCTGATGAGTTCTATCGCGAGATTTTCCGCCTGCGCGGGTGGAACTGGAATGCTATGTCTGTCGCTCGCCCCGGAGTGGTCGGAAGATACACCAACGACATTGTTTACGAGCGCCTTGCGCCCGGCATCCTTCAGGAGCTTCAGGAGCGGAACCCCGTGCAAGATAGCGGGGCCCGGCGAGGTAAACACCACCAGCTCCTAACCGATGATATCGGGCATCCTGCCCTTGCGCAGCACCTCCATGCCGTTATCGGATTCATGCGCGCCTCTTCGCACTGGGATCAATTCAAATCACTGCTGGATCGCGCCTTTCCGAAGAAGGGCGCGCAGCTTCAACTTCTGCTAGACGACTAACGCCATACCCCCGGCCATGCATAGTGGTCGGGGCCACCTTACGGCTAGTTCTGTATATAGGCCCCCAAAATTTGATGAAAGTAATAGGGCAGTCCTTACGATGCCGGAATACTTAGAGTTTCTCATTAGGTTTTGGGACAGAGTAAACAAGGTGTATGCCCAGAAGAGTGTGGCAACTCCAATATTTGGGTCTGGAATAACCCGCATAACAGGCCATAAAAACATCAGCGATGAAGATCTTTTAAAGATTATGCTTTGGACCTTTAGGATAAGTGAGATGCGCTTCAAATACCCCGCCAAACTCTCAATAATCGTTCACAGAGATAAAATTGATCAGATAAATCTTCTCGACATGAAGCTGCTCAACAACGGCGTTTAGCACAAAGTGAGGTGGCGCCAAACTGGTACGCTGGCCTTTTAGTAAATACACGCAGGCCGCCGAGAGGCAGTAAACTTTAGAGGAACATGAGCAATGGTGAATAGAACGGGCACTTACTTTGCGTTTGACGGTCTCGGAGAAGTCGATCCGACGAAATCTGACTTTAGATATTATGCAACCGTGCAAGGATGGAATGCTGCCAACCACATCGACTTTAAATTTGTGAACAGCCACGAAAAAGTGAGCGCGGTTAGAGATACGAGTGCGTTGGGCACGCTTCAGGCAAGTATTCGGCAGCGCCTATCTGCCTCGAAGAATATGGTAGTGATTATTTCGACGGACACCCGCAAGAGCGGGAGCTTGCTTTCTTGGGAAATCGAGATGGCTGTAGACTACTATAAATTGCCCCTGATCATTGCCTACACCGGATACAACTCGATTGTCGCTCCGGCAGCACTTTCCAACCTTTGGCCGTCGACTCTTCAGGCACGCATTAACAGTGGTGCGGCCCAGGCGATCCACATTCCTTTCAAGAAGGATGCAATGCTCGACGCAATCCGAAGGTTCACGGTGAATGGCGAGGAGATCGGAGGCTCATTGCAATATTATACTCGAGAATCACAAGTCAACTGGGGCTACATAGTGTAAAAGCCGAACACGTCGTCGGCCCCGGGGCGCACGCCGCCTTCGACTGCATCGGAATGACTTGATGAGGTCATGCTACCGGAACATCATCCTTTGCCAGTACGGAAGCATAGTGGAAGCAAGAGGGAAGGGTTTGCTGCGGTTGAGTGCGAAATCCGGCGTAGTGTCGTTCTGGGCGAGGGGGTTGCAAGCCACGGAAAATGCGAAGTATAGCGCGGTTGTGAGGGATTGTTCATGGTTCGTTCGCCACGACTCATAACCTGAAGGTCACAGGTTCAAATCCTGTCCCCGCAACCAAAAAACTAAATTATTACAATACATTACGAGCCGCCCTCCGGGCGGTTTTTTGCGTGGCAAATTCCAGGTCAACAATAGGTCAACAAAAACGCGAAAGCGCTGCGTACAGTCTAACCGCTATCTGTTCCACCGCCACCGCCACCGCCACCGGCACCACCAACGCAGCGGCAGCAGGTCGGCCGAAATCGCCGAGCCAGGGGGGGGAATCGACAGAGTTGATCTTACCCGCTTCGATCAGGGTATGAGCGATAGCGGCTGCCCTGCCGCCAGCTTCCGGGCTGACGAAGATTAGGAGTCCGCTCTGACTGCCCTGCCGCATGATGATAGCACCGGCTAGTGTCCATCATCGTTAGTGGACCATCAGGTCCGTGAGGGCGCGTCAAACGAAGGGGTGTTGGTCAAATGGTAACCGTTTACTCTGCAATCGGCCCAGCGAAGCTGTATTCGCAATCAAGCGTTACCAACACGATAGGCCCGCCAGCCGCCGTATGTCGTGATCTCCTCGGCGTCTTTGGTTACATGCATTTCGCACAGGAACCCACTGACCGTGCTGCCATCCGCAAGCGCCAGTTTGCCAATGCCCAGAGGCGCTGGAATGCGGGCGACGAACGCGCCGAAGGCAGCAGCGGGCAGCGCCCAGACCTCGACCGAGATGCCCGGGCCGCTGAAGGCAGGGTCGTAGATCAAGCCGGGTTTCGGGGGCACGGTGCCGGGCAGGGCATACAAGCGGTAGCCGGACACGGTGGTCGTTTCGGCCAGTTTTACGCCCCCCGGCCCGGTCAACTCGTGGTTCAGCGGCATGCCGGTCAGATGCGCGCCGACAACGGCAATTGGCAGCCAACCAGCGGGGATTTCGGGCACGGGTGCGGGTGGAACCGACGCTGCGCGGTCTTTGCCCATCCCGCAAGCCGCCGCCGCATGCATGGCGCCTGCAATGGGGGCAAGCGCATCGTCGCTGAACGCAGGGCCAATCAAAGTAATTCCGGCAGGCAGGCCCGAGGGGCCAAACCCTGCGGGCACGGCGATGGCCGCGAGGCCCATCAGGTTGACGAAGTTCGTATAGCGGCCAAACTGGCTGTTGCGCACAATAGGATCGGCCAGCATGTCGGCCACCGCGCAGGTGGTGGGCGAAGTGGGCAGCATCAGCACATCAACCGCGTTCCAGACCGGGGCCACCTGCTGTTTGATCGCGTTCAGCTTGTAAAGGCCGTTGAAGGCATCAACGCTGGTGTACTTTTTGGCACCTGCGATGATCTTGCGCACCGTGGGGTCGAAATCACCCTCGTTGGTCGCAAAGAACCCTTCAACCGCCGCCAGTCGTTCGGCCACCCAAGGGCCATCGTACAAAAGGGCTGCCGCCTCGCGGAAGGGCGCATAGTCAAAGGGCAGGATGGTGGCACCCAGCGATACCGCCCGCGCGATGGCCGCATCATACAGCGCCTCGACCTCCGCATTGCCGAAGAACTCCCGCTCGGCCCCTTGCAGCACACCAATCCGCAGGCCGGGGGGCAAGGCAGCGGGAGTGGCGGCGCGCGAGAAGGGATCGGCGGGGTCATACCCCTCCATCACCCGGCGCACAGTCACGCCTTCGGCCACCGACCCGGCAAAGACGGTAACCACATCCACCGACCGGCAGGCAGGCACGACGCCCGTGTTGGGAACAAGGCCCGGTGTCGGCTTGATGCCGACGAGATTGTTGAACATCGCCGGAACCCGGCCTGACCCTGCCGTATCGGTACCAAGCGCAAAGGCGCAAAGCCCCGAAGCCACGGCCACCGCAGACCCAGAGGAAGACCCGCCCGAGACATAGTCGGCGTTGAACACTGACCGCGGCGCGCCATAGGGCGAGCGTGTGCCGTTCAGCCCCGTGGCGAACTGGTCAAGGTTGGTCTTGCCGATGACGATGGCACCTGCCGCGCGCAGCCGCGCGATCAGGGTGGCATCCGTATCAGGCGCATAGGCAAAGGCCGGGCAGGCGGCCGTGGTCGGCAGGCCTGCCACATCGATATTGTCTTTGGCTGCAAATGGAATGCCCCACAGCGGCAAATCGCGCGGGCCTGCCATCACCGCGCGGGCGGCATCAAGCAAGGCTTCGGCGGGCGTTTCGGTGATGAATACCGCCCGGTCAGCCAGGGCATCGCGGCGGCGGATCACTTCCTCAACCACATCAAGCGGGGTCAGACCGCCCGCATAGGCGGCTTGCAGAGCGGCAATCGTCAGCATTGGGGGCAGCATCATTCGCTCTCCATCACGGCCAGAATCTCGCCCGCGCGGACGGTCCGCCCCGGGCTGGTGTTCACACTGCGCAACCGGCCCGAGATCGGGGCGGTCACGGCAATCTCCATCTTCATCGACTCGATGATCGCTACCGTATCACCCGCCATCACGCGCGCTCCGGGTTCAGTCAGGAATTTCCACAAAGACCCCGGCACCGGGCTTTCCACGCCCGTACAACCGGGCGGCAGATCGGTAGGCGCGGTGGCGGGCTGTTCAAATGGGGTAAAGCTGTCAAGACCCGTCTCTTTCCATCGCAGCCGCTCAGCCTCAAACGCCATTTGCTGGCGGGTCTTGGCTGCGGCAATGCTAGTGGCCTCTTGCGCCAACGCCGCCTCTTCTGTGGCCCAGTCGAACACGGTTTCCTCGATCCGCACAGGGTAGGCACCATGCGGAAAGGCGGTGCGTGCCTCGGCCAGTTCTGAAGGCGAGACAAGGTGAAACCGGATTTGGTCAAAGAAATCCAGCAGCCACGGGCGATCCCTGAAGGCGGGGGTGCGGTTCCAGGTATTCCAGACCTGAATCGTGCGCCCAAACAGCTGATAGCCGCCCGGCCCCTCCATCCCGTAGATGCACATGTAGGCCCCGCCGATGCCGACGGCATTTTCGGGGGTCCAGGTGCGGGCAGGATTATACTTGGTCGTTACCAGCCGGTGACGCGGATCGACCGGAGTGGCAACCGGCGCGCCAAGGTAGACATCGCCCAAGCCCAGCACCAGATAGCGCGCGTCAAGGATGGTGCGCTGCACGACGGCCTCATCCGGAAGACCGTTGATCCGGCGGATGAATTCGATGTTCGATGGGCACCACGGCGCATCGGGGCGCACGAGGTCTTGATACTTGCGCATCGCCAGTTCGGCCTGCGGATCGTTCCATGACAGGGGCAAATGCACGATGCGGCTGGGCACTTTGACCGATGCTGCGTCGGGCAAGCTCGCCTCGATCCGTTGCAACTCAGTAATCAGATCGTGGCGCGACAGGCGCGCGGGATCGTAGTGGATCTGCAGGGACCGGATGCCGGGCGTCAGGTCAATGACTGGCAGGCCGGACGCGGCAACCGCCTGCATCAACAGATGCACCCGAAGGCGCAAGGCGATGTCGAGGGTCATGGTGCCATATTCGACCAGCAGGTTGGCATCACCCTGACGGCGGTAGGCGACCGAAACACCCTTGCCCCCTTGCCACACGATGGGCGAGCCCGCGCGATGGTACGCGGGCCCTGCCACCGGATCGGCGGGCCTATCTACGGGTGCAAAGCGCACAGTATCGCCGGGACGCAGCTGCCCCAGTTTCCACAGATCTTCCGCCGCCACCACGCCGGGGCAAACAAAGCCGCCAAGGCTTGGCCCGTCGGGGCCAAGCAGGATCGGCATGTCGCCGGTAAAGTCGATGGCACCCACCGCATAGGCGTTGTCATGCAGGTTTGACGGGTGAAGCCCCGCCTCGCCCCCATCTGCGCGCGCCCAGACAGGGGCAGGGCCGATCAGGCGCACGCCGGTCCGGTCAGAGTTGAAATGCACCTCGTAGGGCGAGGTGAACAGCGTCTCGATATCGCTGGGCGCAAAGAAATCAGGCGCGCCATGCGGCCCATAGACGACGCTGAGTGCCCAGTCATGGGTCAGCTCGGCAGCTTCCGGTATTGCGGGCGCTGCAACCGGCGCATCTGCCAGTGGCAAAAAGTCCCCTGTCCGTAGCGTACCTACGCCTTGCCCACCAAAGCCGCCCAACCCAAAGGTCGCGCGTGAGCCGAGCACTACCGGTGCGACAAATCCCCCAGCAACAGCAAGGTAGGCGCGCATGCCCGCACCCTCTATGACCCCAAGCGACAAGACGCCCCCTGCGGGCACATCAATCACCGGGCCAATAACAACGGCACCATTCAGTGTCATCCGCATCTGCGCGCCCGCAAGGCCCAGCCGTGCAGGTGACAAAAACCGCAAGGTGGGACCGGTCATCGTCAGTTCCAGCGCCGCCGTGTCGGGCGGGTTGCCGACCAGCCGGTTGGCATTGCGATGCCCGCGAGCGTCCATCGGCCCCGAAGGCGGCACGCCGACATGCCACAGGCCGAGCCGCCCCGGCAATTCCTGCAGGCTGGACTGCGCACCGGGGGCCAGCACTTCAATCCCCTTTGGCGCAAAGGCAAAGCTGCCCAGTGCTGCGGTTGTTACATCGCCTGCGGCAAATATGTCCGATGCGGCAATGGCGGACAGATAATCAAGATTGGTGGCAATCCCGGCCATACGCGACGCGGCGAGCGCCCTCTGCAAGGCGGCGATGGCGGCGGGTCGGTCCGCACCATGCACGATGATCTTGGCCAGCATCGGGTCGTAGTAGGGCTCGACCACCGTACCCGTCGCGATCCAGCTATCCACCCGGACGCCCTCCGGAAACGCCACATCGGTCAGCCGCCCGGCCGAGGGGCGAAAGCCTGCGTGCGGTTGTTCGGCATACAGCCGGGCCTCAATGGCATGGCCTTTGGGTTCAGGCAAAACAGCAGGGATCGGATCTTCGCACGCTGCCTGCCGCACCATCCATTCGACCAAATCAATGCCCAGCACCGCCTCGGTCACCGGATGTTCGACCTGCAAACGCGTGTTCACCTCAAGAAACGCAAAGTCCTGCCGGTCGGGATCATAGATGAATTCCACCGTCCCCGCCGAGGCGTAATTGACGCTGGCACACAAGGCTTCGGCCGCAGCAAGCAATCGCTTTCGCACCGTACCGGGCAGGTTGGGCGCGGGCGTTTCCTCGATGACCTTCTGGTTGCGGCGTTGCAGGGAACAGTCACGCTCACCCAAGGCTACGGCGCGGCCCTTGCCGTTGCCGAACACCTGCACCTCGACGTGCCTTGCCCGCGCGATGAAGCGTTCAAGGTATACCCGCGCATCGCCGAAACTTGCCTTTGCGGTGCGTTCCACCCCGTCAAAGGCGGCACGAAGGGCGGGTTCATCATCACAGCGGCTCATCCCGATGCCGCCGCCACCTGCGGTGGATTTCAGCATCACCGGATAGCCAAGTACAGCCGCCGCCGTGACCGCCGCCCCGACATCTGCAAGCAGCCCGGTTCCCGGCAAAAGCGGCACGCCCGCTGCCTGTGCCAGATCGCGGGCGGCGTGTTTCAGGCCAAAGTCGCGCAGGTGGCGGGGGTGGGGGCCGATGAAGGTGATGCCTTCGGCAGCCAACGCCTCGGCAAAGCCTGCGTTCTCGGACAAAAAGCCATAGCCCGGATGCACCGATTCGGCCCCTGTGGCGCGGGCGGCGGCAATCACAGCGGCCACGTTCAGATAGCTTTCCGCAGCAGGCGCGGGGCCGAGCCGGACGGCCTGATCGGCCAGCCGCACATGGGGGGCGAAACGATCCGCATCGGAATAAACCGCCATTGGCGAAATGCCCATTTCGCGCAAGGTGCGGATGATGCGCACCGCGATTTCGCCACGGTTCGCCACGAGGACGGTTTTGAACATGGCGCTAGTCCGATATCTCGACGCGGATCGGCGTCGGATCGAACCCGTTGCAGGGGTTGTTGATCTGTGGGCAGTTCGAAATCACGCACAGCACGTCCATTTCCGCCACCATCTCCACATGATCGCCCGGTGCGGATATGCCGTCATCAATCGTCATCGCCCCGTTCGGGCTGATCGGCACGTTCATGAAGAAGTTGATGTTGGGCACGATGTCGCGTTTTGCCATTCCGTGGCGCGACAGTTCCAGAATGAAATTCTCGCGGCAGGCATGCAGGTGGCGCGTGCCCTCGCCAAAGCGCACGGTATTGCTTTCGCAGGAACAACAGCCAGCACAGGTATCATGCCGACCTGACAGATCGACCGTAATGGTGAGCATCACACGGCCATCGTTCGACATTACCCTGGTGCCCTTGGTGATATAGGCGGCACCCTGTTCGCGCATCGTATCTTGTGCCGAATAACGTTCAGTGTGGTCATGTGCATTGTAAAAGATCGTGTCGATCGCTTGCTGACCATAAGCATCAATGATGCGGATGGTCTGGCCTTTGAGCACGATTCCGGACCATGGTTTTTCAGCGGGAATGTCGTGGATTTGCATGATCTTAACCCCTTGCATTGTTTTGAAAGCCACGGATCGCCTCGGCGGTCGCGGTGCGGCACAAATCGTCTGCGGCAACCGCCCTTGCGCCCTGCAATGTCAGCGTGACAGGCGGCACCTCACCAAAGGTGGGATCAAGCGGATGGCGGGTGTTTGACAGGGCCAGCACCAGTGGCATCTCGGCGCGCAGTTCCACCCAGTCGGTCCCTGACAACAGCGTGGCATTCCAGAAGAACCGCCCCGCTGCATCAACCCGTACCGGGGCAAAGAACGTCATCAACATCGGCAGATCGCGCCTGCCAAGGCCCAGCTTGGCTGCGGCAAGGATCATGTTGTCGCGCGTATTGCGCTGCACCGGAGTGCCTGCGCCATCAGGGCCCGAGCCGCCCGTCAGCACATCATGCCCGCCCGAGCTGTCTTCGGTGATCGACAGCATCACGCGGCCCATGTCGGAAAACAGCACGCGGCCTTTGCGCAGTTCGGTCGTCCATTGCACCTTGACCGTGTCGGGCAGGTTCAGCCGTTCGGAATGGTCCGGGGATGCCCACGCGGCAAGCGAGACGGAACTGCCAAGGGCGTGGGCTTGCAAGCGCAACGTCTGGCCGGGTTGCAGGGCAAAGGTGCTGTACCAGCCGCCCGGAATGGCCTGTTCGCGTAACACGTCGACCATGGCCGGGGCTGGGATCGGGCTGGGTGTCGGCGGAGATTTCGGCGTGAAGGCCAGGCCTTTGCGCTGGTGGTCTTCGTACCTTGCACGGTCGGCGGCAATTGCCTCGGCCGGGCGTGGGGTGTGGGGCATCATGGCTTAGGCTCCTGCAACGGGCCGGGGCGTCCCGGAATGAATGGCAAAGCGGGTCAGGTCGTCCTGACTGGCGGGGATGTCGGCGTCATATATCGTCTGGCGTCCGGCCACGCGGGGGGGCCAGATCGCGATATCGTTGGTGATGGTGGCACCATAGCGTTCCCGTTCTTCGGGGCGGTTGCGGGGCCGGTCAAAGGCGATGACGCGGGTGGCAAGGGCAAAGGCCTCGCGCATGTCATGGGTGACCATCACCACGGTCATGGTGTGCTCGTGCCACAGGCGGCGCATGAGGGCGTGAATTTCGGTACGGATGCCGGGATCAAGGGCGCCGAAGGGTTCGTCCAGCAGCAGCAGTTTGGGCCGCATCATCAGTGTCTGCGCAAGCGCAAGGCGCTGTTGCATGCCGCCCGAAAGCTGGGCGGGGAATTTGCCCTCGGCACCCGCCAGCCCGACCTCGGCCAGCAATGCTGCCGCCTTGTCGACCAAAGCTCGCCGTTTGGCGCCCCAAAGCCGCCCGGCAAGACGCGCGGCCTGAAACTCTGGCCCCAGCATGACGTTCTGCAGGGCGGTCAGATGCGGGAAGACCGAGTAGCGCTGATAAACCACGCCACGATCCGGCCCCGGTTCGGGCGGCAAGGGCAGGCCATCCATCAGGATCGTGCCGCGTGTCTGGCGTTCCTGCCCTAGCAGCATGCGCAGGAACGTAGTCTTGCCACAGCCCGAGGGTCCAACCAGCGCCACAAAGGCGCGCGGGGCAATGGTCAGGCTGACGCTCTCCAGAACAATCTGATCACCGTACTCCTTCCACAGGTTCTGAATGGTCAGCGCCGTCATGCCTGCACCCCGGCCCAAGGATAAAGGCGGCGGCGGATCAGCCGCAGGCCGAGATCCATCGCCACAGCGAGAAGCGTGATCCAGATGACATAGGGAAAGATGATGTCCATCGACAGATAGCGGCGCACCAGAAAGATGCGGTAGCCAAGCCCGCCTTCGGCCGAAATCGCCTCGGCCGCGATCAGGAACAGAAAGGCCGGCCCAAGCTGCAGACGAAGCGAGTCAATCAGCCGTGGCATCACCTGTGGCAGCACTACGCGCCACGCGATCAGCCAGCTGGAGGCCGACAGGGTTTCGGCCTTGACGATCTGTTCGCGTGGCAAGTCGGCGGCGGTCAGCGCTAGGTCACGCGTCAGGATGGGGGCCACGCCGATGACAATCAGCGCGATCTTGGACACCTCGCCCAACCCCAGCACGATGAACAGCACCGGGAGCAACGCCAAGGGCGGCACCATCGACAGAAAGGCCACAAAGGGGGCCAGCATCGCGCGCGCCACTGGCAGCACGCCGTTCAACAGGCCCAGCACCAGCGCGATGGCGGTCGCGATGGCCAGCCCCGTCCACAAGCGGAACAGGCTGGCGGCGGTATCCGTCCAAAGCAGATAATCCCCGGTGCGTTTGTCGGGGGTAAAGCCCATGACCTCGATCATCCGCCCCATCGACGCCAGTGACGGCAACAGCTTGTCGCCTGGATTGTCAGCCAGCCGCAGGGCCGAGCCTATCAGATAGGCCAGCGCCAGCAGCACAAAGGGCAGGGCGGCCAACAGAAACCGCTCGCCTTTGCCGGGATGGATGTTGATCAGCCGCATCGCCGCGTTACAGCGCGCCGTCGGCGGCCAATTGCATGTAATCGGCGGTAAAGCGCAGCTTGACGTTCGCCGCATCGCCCAGGATCGCCCCACCCGGAAGCTCGATCCCGATGATATCGGCGGTGGGTGCCCCCGCCCCAAGCAGGCCCTTGTCGAACAGGAAGGTGCGCACCTTGTCCATCGTGGCCGACAGATCGGGCGAGGTGGTGAAGGCCACGGCATCGGCGGGTTTGTCAAACAGCTTGGTTGCCGCCATCTGCGCCTCGAACCCCGCCTGATCCGTGCCCGACGCGGCCCCCATCGCCGCACGTGCCGTGGCACCTTCAGGTGTGTCAGAGACCATCAGCGCGGCGGTTTCATACCAGATGCCCGCCAGCGCGCGGCCGAAATCGGGGTTCGCGGCCAAGCTTTCGGTGCTGGCAACCATCAGGTCGATGATCTCGCCGGGGATTTGCGCAGAATCAAAAACCTTAGCCGCATCGGGCAGCTTTTCGATTTCGGCCACCATCGGGTTCCAGGTTACCATCGCCTCGACGTCCGTCGTCTGGAACGCACCGACCATATCGGGGTCGGCAGTATTCACCACGGTTACATCCGCCTCTGACAGGCCAACCGAGTCTAGCCCGCGCGCCAGAAGGTAATGCGAAACCGAGAGTTCCACGAGGTTGACGCGCTTGCCCTTAAGGTCGGAAAGCCCGCCCGCGCCCTTGAGGAAGACTGCATCATTGCCCGCTGAGAAATCGCCTACAATGATAGCCGTCGTATCCACGCCCCCGGCCGACGGGATCGACAGCGCGTCCATGTTCGTCACCGTGACCGCGTCATAGGCCCCGGCGGTGTATTGGTTCAGCGATTCCACATAGTCGTTGAATTGCGTGACCTCGATCGTCAGGCCGTATTTGTCAGCCCATTTCTTGACGATTCCCGCATCGGCGGCATAGCCCCACGGCATCCAGCCCACATAGATCGACCACGCCACCTTGAAATCTGTCTGGGTCTGGGCGATGGCCGGACGGGCCTGTTGCAGGGCAATGACGGCAGCTCCGGTCAAAAGCAATGCGCGACGCGTGATCATGGGTCTTCCTTTCCTGTTCATCTGGGAAATGGACGACCCTTCGCCGCCAATCCCTTGGCTTGACGAGGTCTCCCGGGTTTTTGTCCCGCCGTGCGCCACCGAGGATGTCTGTCCCGGTGGTGACAGCTCTCGGACCAGACGCACCTGCCCTAAGCGGGGCGGTGCCGGAACCCTAGCCGTCAACTCAAATTGAAGGATGCCCTGTGGTGATGCGGCAGCAAGGGGCCGCGTGACGGGCAAGACGGAAGAAAAGCGATACGTCTATAAATCGCGCGGATAGGCAGTTGTATGCCTCAATTTTATGCGGATCAGCGCGCGATATGCCGTCGTGCGCTTGAGATAGGAAAGCCTCAACTTGCTCCAAGCTGCAGACGGGAAGAGCCGAGGCTGTGTTGAAACTCTCGCGTTGCTGTGGCCGTCTACCGCATTTGAAGCCTTCGTCGCCCGCATTCGGGCCACCTTGGGCATTTGCAAAATGACAGTGACCGACAACTGGGCCGCCAGCGGGGCTCTGTGCGAAGCCCATGCGCTGAAGGCACCCAAGGAGGTCACCGCCTTCGGCGGCCGGAGCTCCTTTCGGGTGGCGAGGGCCTGAAGGGTCGCGCTCGCAGCATCACACGGCATAAAGCCGGGCGGCTGCGTTCTTGTTGCACAAGATGTGCTCTTCAGTCTCGCGGCGGGCGGCGGCAATTTCGGCATTCATCAAATGCGCCACGATCTGTTCATGATAGTCGAGCGAGCGGCGAGACAGCAGCGTTTCGCGCAACAGCCGAAAGCGGACCGGCATGGACACTTCGTTCACGTAAACCATCACCTCGGAAATAGGGCGGTTGCCGCTTTCTTTGATGATTCGGTCATGAAAAACCTGGTTCTCAACGAAATAGCCATCGAGGTCATTGGTCTCGAAACAGGCTGCCATGCGCAGGTTGCTGTCGTGCAGATCAGGCAGAAGCCTGTCCAGCGACCGACCGGCGAGCGAGCCGATCACAAGCCCTTCCAGACTGGCGCGCAGGTCATACAGATGCTCAACATCGGCCACTGTATAGCTGCGCACCCGAAAGCCCCGGCGTTCCGCATATTCGACAAGCCCGCCTTGCAACAGCATCCGCAGGCTTTCCCGCACGGGCCCGCGAGAGGATCCGAACTCGGCCTCGATATCCTGTTCGCGCAAGGGTTGCCCGGGGGTGTAAGTGCCGGTAATGATCTGAGACCGCAGCACGTTAACCAGATGTGACGAGAGGGTCCGCGGCAGGGCAGCCGAGCTGGATCTTTCTGGACGTCGCTGGATGGTCATTCGGTTTTGCCTTATTTAGGAACGCCGCTTTAGCACAGAGCCGCTTTCAGCCCAAGTGGATGTCATGCTCCTTTGCGTCGATCAGCATTACAAGGTCTGCCAGCGCCTTGGACAGCGGTTCGGCATCAAGGTTGAGGGGGGGCACCAGCATCAGGCATTCGCCCGATTTCCCGCCCCCATAAACCAGGGCCTGTTGGTCCAGCATGGCGCGCTGGAGGGATTGCGCGCGGGCCGGATCGGGCTGGCCATCCGGGGTGCAGAACGAAATCGCGGCCTGTGCTCCGGCAATGCGCACATCGGCCACCCCGGGGTGACCGCGCAGCGGCATCAGGGCGGAAATCAACAATGGTTCGATGACCTGGCGGACATGAGTCAGCAGGTCATGGTTTCGGATCGTCTCCAGCGTAGCCACCGCCATGGCGCAGGCCAGTGGGTTGCCCTGAAACGTGCTGGTGTGCATGCCGGAAGACCATTGCCCCAGGAACCGCTCACCGGCTGCCACGGCAGACAGGGGCAACCCGCCCGACAGCGCCTTGCCCAATATGACAAGGTCAGGCGTGATCTCGGATGCGGTGAACCCGAACCAATGCCCTGTGCGCCCGATGCCGTTCCAGATCTCGTCCAGCGCCAGCGGGATGTCATGGCTACGGCACAGATCCGACAGGCCACGCAAAAAGGCCGGGCCTGCCGGGACAAGGCCGCTGACCGCCTGTATCGCTTCGACCAGCACCAGTGCGGGCAGGTCATTGGCGGCAGCACAGGCGGTGAACAAGGCATCGGCTGCGGCAAGGGCCTGATCGGTGGTTGCGTTGGGGCCGGGATAGGGCAGAATGTCGATATTTGCTTCAAAGAGCTGAAACGGTGCGCGGATGCGTGTACCCGACGTCAAGGACAAGGCCCCCAGTGTGCGCCCGTGATAGCCGCCCTCAAACGCCACCAGCCGCGACCGGCCCGTGGCGTATTGCGCGGCCTTGATGGCGGCTTCCACCGCTTCGGCCCCGGAGTTGACCAACTGGATACGAGTCAGGCCAGGCGGCAGGATCGCTTGCAACCGGTCATAAAGTTCCGCGCGAAAGGGTGAGGGCAGGCGCGTGCCGGTGTGCAGGATGCCCGTGGCCAGCGCCTGTTGCACCGCTGACAGGTGCGCGGGATGGGCATGGCCAAGGCTGGTGGTGGCCGATCCGCAGACAAGGTCCAGATACCGCGTGGCGTCGGCGGTAAAGAGCCACGGCCCGTCGCCGCGCACAAAGACAGGCGGGTCCGGCACAAGGCGAAAGGTGTTGGCGGCGGTGCTTTCATGCGCGCGGGTCAGGCGCAAGGCTTCGCGCTGATCCATCAGGATGCCAGCAGGATGGCGGCACCCGGCGGCAGGCGCAACCCGACTTGTCCCCCCGCTTCAGGGACCGGGGTGCCCCGTGGCAGATCAAGTTCCAGTACTGTGCCATCGGCGGCGGTCATGCCAAGGCGGACGGCGCTGCCGGTAAAGACGGCATCCGTCACCAGCGCTCGCACGCCCGCCCCATCGTCAAGGCGAAGAGCCTCGGGGCGCAGGGCAAGGCGCACGGTCGTCCCCGGCACGGCAGTTCCCGTGGCAAGGACAGGCCCCAGTGCTTCGGTCTCCACCCGGACCAGCCCCTCCTCCTGCGCAACTGCCCGCCCTTTGATCACGGAGCAGCGCCCAAGGAAGCGAGCCACGAATTCGGTCTGCGGGCGGTCATAAATGTTTTGCGGGGTGCCCAGTTGCTCGATCCGGCCATCGCGCATCACGGCGATGCGATCAGACATCGTCATCGCTTCTTCCTGATCGTGCGTCACGGCGATGAAGGTCAGGCCGACATCGCGGTGCAACCGGCGCAACTCGATCTGCAATTGTCGCCGCAGCCCGGCGTCCAGCGCGCCAAGCGGTTCGTCCAGCAACAGGACGCCGGGTTCAAGGATCAGCGCGCGGGCCAATGCCACGCGCTGCCGCTGGCCGCCCGACAACGCAGCAGGCAGGCGGTCACCGTAGCCCGCAAGGCCGATGCGCGCGAGCCAGCCCTCGGCGGCAGCAGCGCGGTCGGGCGCTGACTGACTCCGCATTTTCAGACCGTAGGCGATATTATCGCGCACTGACTTGTGCGGAAACAGCGCATAATCTTGAAACATGATCGAGGTGTCGCGCCGGTTCGGGGGCTGGCCGGTCACGTCGTCTTCGCCTACATGGATGGTACCGGTCGTGGCCGCCTCCAGCCCTGCGATCATGCGCAGCACCGTTGTCTTGCCGCAGCCCGACGGGCCAAGCAGGGTCAGGAACTCGCCCGCGCGCACCTCCAGATCCTGCGGATGTACTGCCTGCACATCGCCAAAGGATTTGGACAGGCCGCGCAGGGTGACAGATTTTGCACGCATCTAGCGATCCTTGCGCATCAAGAGCCATTGCGCGGTGACGCCAAGGCTGAGGGAAAAGACAAAGACCATGGTGCCAAGCGCGTTGATCGTGGGGTCAAAGCCGGTGACAAGCGTCGTCCAGATCTTGATAGGCAGCGTGACCGAAAAGTTGGTCAGGAAATAGGCGATCACGAATTCATCGAAAGCAAAGGTAAAGCACAGGATGAAGGTCGCGATCAGCGAGGCGCGGCAGGCGGGCAGGATGACATCGACAATGGCCCGAACACGCGAGGCGCCAAGCGCCCAAGCGGCTTCTTCGTGCGATTTGGGCAGTTGGGCAATCCGGTTGCGCAGGTTCAGAACGGCCAGCGGCAGCACATAAAGCACCTGCCCCACTCCGGCCAGCGGCAGCGAGGGTTGCAAGCCCAGCATCGTTGTCCAGATCCGCAGCGCAATGCCCACCAGCAGCAGCGGCACGGCCAAAGGGGCAAGGATCAAAAAGGTAAACGCTGCCTTGCCTGGAAAGCGGGCATTGACCAGCGAATAGGCGCAGGCAAAGCCGATCAGCGTGGCCACAAGGCTGACGCTGCCCGCCAGCAGCACCGAGTTGACGAACCCCGCCGAATATTGCCCGTCGGTAAAGACACGGCCGTACCATTCGATGGTGTAGTCCGGAATCGGAAGAATCTGGTAGCGGGCGGTCGAAAAGGAAAACACCGCCATCACTCCGATGGGCAGATAGATCACCGCCGCTGTCATCCAGAACAACAGGGCCAGCGCCCGCCGTGCTATCGGCCCGGTCATGACTGCAGCCTCGTGCCGCGCACCAGCAGCAGCAAGGGTGCGACGCACAGCAGGATGACCATCACCAGAACCGAGGCGAGAGTTGCGGCCATCGGCAGATCGTACGTGCCCTTCAGCACTGACAGCATCACTTGCGCCAGTACGGGCCGCAAACCGCCGCCGAGCAGCGTTGGCACCGCATAATCGCCCACGGCCACGATGAAGGTCAGGGCAACACCGATGATCCATCCGGGCAGGGCAAGCGGCAGCACCACCTCGCGAAACGCGGTCCAGCCGGTGCCACCCAGCACGGCGTTCGCCTCGATCAGCCGCCGGTCAATAGTGACCATGCTGGAATAGACCATCAGCGTGACCAGCATGATGCCGAAAAGCCCAAGGCCAAAGACGGATGCGGGGAGGCTGTAGAGAAACCCCAGCGACACGTCCGGCCCCGCGACCCACCGCAATGCAGTGCCCGCTATCCCTGAATCTGCCAGCACCATCTGCCAGGAGAAGGCCCGGATGGTAAAACTGGTCCAGAACGGCGCAACCAGGATGAACAAGAGCAGCACGCGCCGCCGCTCGCTGACGCAAAACGCCAGATACCACGCCAGCGGCCAGGCAAACAGCGTGGCAATGACAACGACCGACAGTGCAAGGGTAAGCGACCGCAGCAGCGCATCGGTCAGCGTGTCTTCACCCCAGAAGCGGTGGTAGTTGACCAGCGTCAGACCGGCCTGCCCTTCGGTCGTCAGCGACAGGCCAAGGGTGTAAAGGATGGGCAGCAGGAAGAACCCCGCCATCAGCACCAGCGCGGGCAGAATGCCTTGCCACAGGTTGGTGACCGGCGGGCGGGGCATCACCAGTCGACCAGCAGCGTCCGCATCATGGCCCCGTCGATGCAGTTGGTCCGCAGCGGGATCGCCAGCAGATAAGGCCGGTCTGACCCCCACAGGCCGATGTCGCGCAGATCCTCGACAAAGGGGATGTTGCGGTTGAACACGGCATGATGGGTGACGAATTCGCGGTTGTAGACGTGCCGGTAAGGCATTTCGCGCGCCACATGATCCTGCGGGAAATCGATCACGATGGCATTTGGCCCCTGATCCATCAGCCAGTTCGCCGCCGCCACCTCCAGATTGGGGGCCGCCAGATGCCAGGTTCGGCTTTCATAGCCCATGCGGTTGGTCAGGTCAGACCGCAGCACCACCATGTCGCCTTTATGGATCACTCCGGCGCGGGCGGAAATGATCTCGGCCGTCAGCGGTGTGGGCAGGGGCAGGTCCGACAGGTCGATAATCTTGGTACGGCCGGTAAAGACATCCAGCCCCTCGTTCGGCAATTGCTGCATCGTCAACCCGTCGCGCCGCATGTGGCGGGGGGCGTCGCAATGGGTAAAGCCATGGCCGCGCACGGTAAAGTGGATCTCGTCACGGTCGGCCCGCGTGGGCGCATCGGCATCGTTCACGTCGATGAACCAGCGCCAGTGGTTGAACAGTGGCGTCGAGACATCCAGCATTCGCGGATTGTCCTTGGGCCAATCCGTAAAGGCGACAGGACGGCAAGGCGACGTCGTGGCGCGCGGAATGGCAAGGGGCAGCGACAGCAGGAACACCTCGTCCTGCGCGATCGACGAAAGGTTCATCGCGTTTTCGGTGACCAGCAGGCCTGCGCCATGCAGGGCCGCGCGAAAGGCCGTGTTCGGGTTCGGGATATCGCCGTCAAACAACGGGCGGCGCGGGTTGATCGGGTCGCAGGGGATATCCAGCACCACATGGACATACCCGGCGGCAACAATCAGCGGCACCAGACCCAGATCGAACACCGGCACCTCTCGCCAATAGGCCAGATGGCTGTTGCGGTGGCGGTCGGCATGGCCGGTGCGCAGAACCAGCAGCTTGCGCTGACCCGGGTTGGCCAGATGCGGGCGCAGGTCATCCGGAGCAATGCGCAGCCCCGTGGCATCCAGAACGCTCGCCACCCCCGCCAGCGCATCCAGCGGATAGGCATCCAGCCGCGCCGCCCCCGCAATCCGCCAGCCGGGGGCAGACACAAACGAAAACCCCGAGCCGCGCCATTTCAGGCCAAACTCTTGAAACTCGTCGCCACGCCCCGGATCCTGACTGACAAAGGAATGGCTTAGCCAGTGGAAATGCGGCTCGATGGTCTGGGCGCAGTCAATGATCGGCATCTTGTCACCAAAAAGGGGGCCGCGCCCGCAAAGGGCGCAGCCGAAGAGTAGCAATAACTCAGGCGTTCTTGAAGCTTTCCCATGACGCCAGCCATTCGGCATCATTGTCAGGCATCTTGCGCGGTGACAGGTTGGCCATGAACACCGTGTTGAACTTGTCGAGGTCGGCAAGGTTCAGCAGTTCGCGCTTGTCCATCGGCAGTGCTTCGGCCGCCATCTTGTTCGGCACCATGGAATAGTAGGTCTTTGCGACCGCCAGTTTCGACTGGAACACCGGCCCCGAGATGTATTGCAGGAACTTGATCGCATTCTCCGGGCGCGGCGTGTTGGCGGCGATGCAGGGTGCCTGATCCCAGGTCACGCCACCCTCTTTGGGCACCACGGCCTTGAAGGGCAGCCCGCTGTCAAACATGCCCGCCTGCACCCATTCGCCTGCAATGGCCAGATCGAACGACCCGCCCGCCAGCGCCTGCTGCACTTGGCTGGTGCCGCCCACCATACCGACCTGCGGGCGCAGCATTGCCATCGTCTCGCCCAGCTTGCCAAAGGCTGCCGCATCCAGATCGTAGGGGTTGGCGTTGCCGTTATACTTCGCAATGCAGCCCATGTTGGGCAGGTACCAGTCAAACAGCGCGACCTTGCCCTTGACCTTTTCGTCGAACAACAGCGCCCAGGATGAGGCATCATCCTCGCTGTATTTCTTGTAGTTGTAGGTGATGCCGTAATAGCCAAAGCGGTTCACGATCGCATAACGCTTGCCGTTCAGCATTGTCGGCGCCCAGTTCGCGATGATCGGGAAATAGTCGGCCAGCGGATAATCAGCATCGTCCAGCGCCAGCAGGATGCCTTCTGCCGCCGCCTTGGGGATGAAGGACGAGGTTGGCGTCATGATGTCGAAGGTGCCGGGGGCCGATGTCTTGACCAGCGCCACCATCTCCTCGTCCGAGCCGTCATGGATCTTGAGGTTGACCGTGATCCCGGTTTCGGCGGTGAAGGCGTCCAGCATGCCCGGCTCTTCATAGCCACCAAAGGCCAGCACGTTGACGACGTTTTCCTGCGCAAAAGCCGGGCGGTTCCAAAGCCACGGCAACGCAACGGCAGCACCTGTGGCGGTTGTCAGAAGCTTGCGGCGGCTGATGGTCGTAAGGGGTGTGTTGGACATTTTCCCTGATCCCTGTTTGTGATTTACGGAGTTGTTATTCAGAACTTGCTTCCGTCAGCATTTTGTTGACAATCTGCAATATAGATAATCTGAGCCATCGGTCAATGCACTCTGCATGGACCAGCTTGCCTCGGGTTCGCGCCTTTGGTCCGGATGTAAAGAATGAGGAAACGCGTGGCGGAAAAAGCGGTAGTTGCATGAAAAACGGGCAAACATTGGAGAAACCGGTAGTGGCCACCGCAGCGCGGCAGGCCTTTCGACGGTCGCCGACGCTGGCACTTGTTGATGAAATGGAGGCTGCCCGGCAGGCGGGTCAAGATGTGCTGTCGCTGTCAACGCCCAGCTTTCCACGCGGTCTTGACGTGCCGATGGCGCCTTTGGTGAACGGGATGCGGCTGTCAGCCCCTGAAGGCGACCCAGAGTTGCGTACGGCGGCGCGCGCGGGGCTGTTTGGGCGATGGGTGCTGCCCAACCATGATCTTTGCATCACGGCGGGGGCAAAAGCCGCGATATTTGCAATTTTGCGCGTCGTCGGTGAACCCGGCGCGCGCATCATCGTGATGGCCCCTGCATGGCCAAGCTATGATGACATTATCCAATTGGCGGGGCACTTGCCGGTTCCCCTCTGGACAAGGGCCGAAGACGAATTCCGCCTTGATCCCGCAGACCTGACCCGCCTTTTGGCCGAAACCGGCGCACGGGCCGTTATGCTTGCCAATCCCGGCAACCCGACCGGCCAGATCGCATCCGCGGCAGAGCTCGACGGGGCGCTCGCTGCTTGCGTCACTGCCGGGGCCGTGCTGGTGCTGGACGAAAGCTTTTCCGAGATCATTGCCGATCATCCGGCATGGGCCGCATCGGTGGCAGGTCCGCATCCGAACCTTGTCATCATCAACTCCTTTTCCAAGAACCATCACCTTCAGGGCCAGCGTATCGCGGCCTGTCTGCTGCATGCGTCATTGCGCGACGACTTTGTTGCCGTGCATCAGGCCCTGATGTCCTCTGCCCCCAGTCTGGGGCAAGCGGCGGCATTGGCTGCCCTGCAAGCCGGGGCGCTGGCGGATTACAGTGCCTCGCGGGCCATCGCCGTTGATCTGATCACCCGTGCAGGCTGGTCTTGCCTGCCCAATCAGGGCACCTTCTATCACTTTCCGCGGCTGCCCGATCCGGCCCAAACGCTTAGGCGGCTGCGCGATGTCGGCTTATACGGGTTGAGTGGTGATGTTTTTGGCGCGCCCTATGCCAGTCACTTGCGCCTTTGCTTTGGCCGACCCAAGGCCGAAATGGCCGAAATCCTGAAAAGGGTGGACGCGGCGGGCTTGTTGGGGAAAAGCTGACGCCATGGCCGAAATCCTTTCTCCCAACACCGGTGCCGTCATCGGCTACCTGACCCCCGACAGCAGCGCACAGATCGGCGCAACGCTGGACGGCTTGGAGGGCGCAATGGCCGATCTTGCCATGGCCGACGAGCGCCGGACGATTCTTTCCCGGGCGATTGAGGCGCTGGACCGTGCAAGGCAGCCTTTGGGTGCCATCATCGTGGCCGAAGTGGGCAAGACCCCTGCAGAGGCAGCGGACGAGGTTGACTATGCGATCAGCTTTCTGCGCCACGCGCTGACGCAGATATCCAATGGGCTGCCGGGCGAAGGCGAACGGCGGTTACGGGTTGTTCCAGCCGGACCAGTGTTGGCCATAACGCCCTATAACGATCCTCTGGCGGGAATCGTCCGCAAGATCGCCCCTGCGATCGCGGCGGGATGCCCGATCATCGTCAAGCCGTCGGGCCTTGGCCATCTGACCGCCCGGGCGCTGTTTGACGCTTTGGCAGGCGTGGCACCTGTCGGGGCAATTGCGATGGTGAACCACACCGACCGCGATGTGCTGGGGCGGCTGATCGCCGATCCGCGCTTTCGCGTGCTCAGCTTTACCGGATCAACGCCGACTGGCCTCGCCATCGCAGCGCAGGCGGGGCTCAAACGGCTGGTGCTGGAACTGGGGGGCAACAACCCGTTTCTGGTGCTGGAAGGCGCAGACCTTGACCGCGCTGCCGCCGATGCCGTGGCACGCAAGACGCGTGCGGCGGGGCAGGCCTGCTCGGCGCAAAACCGGATCTATGTGGTGGCCCCACTTTACAAGGCGTTTCGCGATGCGTTTTTTGACCGGCTTTCCACCGTGACCTTCGGCGCGTCGGATGGCGGGGTGTCC
>JBAXXO010000011.1:0-24365 GCA_037127855.1 Alphaproteobacteria bacterium | reverse complement strand
CCGGAAGTCTATGTGTTCGTCACGTCCGCAGGAAGCGGTAGCTATGGCTCACTTGTTGCGTATGCCGTGAACAACGGCAAGAGCATGACACCGATCTACCTGCCCTCAATCACGGACGACGCAAACGCCAGCAAAGGCTATATGGGGCATGATGAGTTCGCGGTGCTTGAAAACGTCCTTGGACGGCGCTTCCCGATCTACAAGGAGGGCGACGCAAATTCTGACCCAACGGGAAAGACCCGCCAACTTCAGTATACGCTCGTTCCCGGCGAGGCGGGATGGGTCCTGCGACTGAAAGATATCACCGAGTTTTGAGGCTGGCTAACTGCAAGTGTCGCCGGGCGTGGAATCGCTTCGGTGCTTCCCCGTTATTCCATGTTTATGTCGGGACCTTGTCATGAACCGCTGCCACTTCGACCGTCTCGTATCGTCTGCTGCAGGTTGAGGCGTGCTGGCGTTCTTGGGACCAGCGCGTTATGTTTCAGCCGGAGGCGGCGGGGCGGGCCGCGTCAACATCTCGATCAACCTGAGTCTTGCGTCAGGCATGGGCTGACCCGACAGCACGGCCTGCAGACCATGGTTCAGAAAGTGACCGGTCAGAACAAGCCCTTGCGCCAGTTCAGGGCCGGTCATGGGCCCAGTGCCCAGCAAAGTGGCCGGCAAAGGCAGCAGGCGGGCGGCCCAGTCGCCCGCAGCGGCGCGGCTGACGGCACGGCCCGTGCGCGGACTGACAAAGACCAGATCCTCGCGGGTGCCGGTGACCGCACAGGTCGTGAGGTCAAGACCATAGCCCAGTGCGTCGAGCAGGTCCAACTCCCAGCGCAGATAGGCGGGTTGCCAGTCTGGCGTCATCAGCAGATCGAGGAGTGCCGTGGTCTTGACCCAAAGCGCCGGGTGGGGGTCACGCTCGGCCAAGGTGAGATGCAACAGGGCGACGATGGCGTTGAGGGCTGCAAGGGCGATGCGGTCGTTCAGAATGGCGGCGCGCGATTGCAGGGGCTCGACGGTATAGGTGCCGATATGGCTGTCGAGCCGCGCCGACCAAGCGACCTGAACCTGTGTGCCCGGCTGCAAGACAGCCGCCATCCGTCGCGAGGCGCCGCCGCGCACCACGCCCGCATGGCGACCATGGGCCGCCGTGAACACCTGAATGATTGCCGATGTCTCGCCATGCATCCGCGAGGAAATCAGCAGGCCCTCGTCACGCCATTCCATGGGGCGAGTATCGGGGTTTGCCGCGTGGGGGGCAAGGATGGTTGGAAGATGGGCGGAAAGATGAGTATTTGGGCCAGTATTTGGGTCGGTATGAAGCCGGTTTCAGCGCAGACCATCCTGATCGAGCAGGGTGCGGCCTGACTTGTCCTCCAGTTCGATCACCCACAGGTCGGGGTCACGCGATTTCTGGCGCGTCAGCATTGCGTCAATCTGTGGTTCGGGGCCGGTGGCGAGGGTGACCCAAACGCGGGCGTCGGCGGCGAGGTCGAAGCTGCGCTGGAAAGCGTGGGCCTGGCCGTCGAGGGTGGCCACCTTGACGATGACGGCACCTGCGGTGGCGTCGCCCTTGGCGGTGACATAGGCGGGGATGTCAGCCAGGCGCAGTCGATTGAGATAGGCAGAGATCCAAAAGCCAGTGGTTAGGCGGGGATCGGTCATCTGAATTCAGCCCGGATTGCCGTCTTTGAACTCGAGGCCCATTTCGCGATAGCGTTCCGGCTCTTCCAGCCAGCCCGGGCGGACCTTGACTTCGAGAAACAGATGCACGGTCTTTTCCAGGAAGGCTGCAATCTCGGCCCGAGCGGCGGTGCCGATGGATTTGATCGTTTCGCCCTTGTTGCCCAGCACAATCCCTTTGTGGCCGTCGCGCATCACGTAGATGATCTGCATGATCATCACCGAGCCGTCGGCCTGATCCTGCCATTTTTCGGTCTCGACCGTCAGTTGATAGGGGATTTCTTCGTGCAGGCGCAGGGTCAGCTTTTCACGGGTCATCTCGGCGGCGATCATGCGCAGCGGCAGATCGGCGATCTGATCCTCGGGATAATACCAGGCGGCGTGGGGCAGATGGCCTGCAAGCCAAGTCTTCAGCTTGTCGACACCGTGGCCGCGTTCGGCAGAGATCATGAAGGTTTCGGCAAACGGGAAAGCATCGTTCATCTGTTGGGCAAGGCCCAAAAGAACCTCGGCCTTGACGCGGTCGATCTTGTTGATCGCCAGCGCCACTTGCTGGCCCTGCGGGATGCGGTCTTTCATGGTGTCGATGATGGCGCGGGTGCCGTCGGTCAGGCCGCGATGGGCCTCGATCAGCAGCACGATCAGATCGGCATCGGCAGCGCCGCCCCAGGCGGCGGCGACCATGGCGCGGTCAAGGCGGCGGCGGGGGCGGAACAGGCCGGGGGTGTCGACAAAGACGATCTGGGTCTGCCCCTGCATCGCCACACCACGGATTCGGGTGCGGGTGGTCTGCACCTTGTGGGTGATGATCGAAACCTTGGCCCCGACCATGCGGTTCAACAGGGTGGATTTCCCGGCATTCGGTTCGCCGATCAGGGCGACAAAGCCTGCGCGGGTGTGTTCGCCCTGGCCGGGCAATGTGGCATCGTCATCAGTCATTCTTCATCTCCAACCGCGCCAAAAGGCTGCGGGCGGCCTGCTGTTCAGCGATCCGCTTGGCCCCGGCGCGGGCCTGTTCTGTTTCACCATTGGCCAAGCTGACCTGAACAGTAAAGATGGGCTGATGATCGGGTCCCGAGCGGCTGGCTTCGGCGTAGACCGGCGGCGCGATGCCACGGGCCTGCGCCCATTCCTGCAGCGCCGTCTTGGCATCGCGCGCGTCCGGTTCGACGGCGTTGATGCGGCTGCTCCACAGGCGCAGCACCACGCTGCGGGCGGCCGCAAACCCGGCATCGAGATAGATGGCCGCGATCAGCGCCTCTAGTGCGTCGCCCAGCAGCGCCGCTTTGCGGCGGCCGCCCGACATCATTTCAGAGCGCCCCAGTTTCAGAACCTCGCCCAGGCCAAGGTCGCGGGCGACGTCGGCGCAGGTTTCCTTGCGGACAAGGGCGTTGAAGCGGGGCGCAAGCTGGCCCTCGGCGGCCAAAGTGTCGGCAGCCAGCAACGCCTCGGCGATCACCAGACCCAGCACGCGGTCGCCCAGGAATTCGAGGCGCTGGTTGTCGGGGCGGGACGGTGAAGTCAGGGACGCGTGCGTCACAGCTTGCAACAGCAGGTCGGGCTTGGTGAAGCTGTGGCCAAGTCTGGTCTGGAAGACTTGCAGATCAGCGGCCAGTTTCATGCCGCGCTCCACCTGGATAGCCACATTGCGCCATCACTCAATCGCCTTGAAGAAGCGGTCCAGACGCCATGTCCAGACATAGAAAAGCGATGATCCGGCGGCCGAGAACAACACGCGGTCGGCCCGCCCGATCAGGTTTTCGGCGGGAACGAAGCCGACGCCGTTGATCGGGGGGCTTTGACTGAACCGGCTGTCGAGCGAGTTATCGCGGTTGTCGCCCATGAAGAAATACTTGCCCATGGGCACGGTGAAGACATCGGTATTGTCGCCGGGGCCGTTTTCGCTGTTCAGCACATGGTGTTTCACGCCATTGGGCAACGTCTCGACAAAGCGCGAGCGGATGCAGTCGCCGCCCAGACCCACCGGGTAATTCTCGCATTTCGGCTGACTGCCCTCGGCGCCCTGCGGTTCAAAGATTTCGCTGAATTTGCCGGCGGGCTCTTGGGGGGCCGCGACATCATTGATGTAGAGGATGCCCAGTTTCATCTGAATCTTGTCGCCCGGCAGGCCGATCAGCCGTTTGATATAGTCCTGACCCGAGACGGGATGGCGAAACACCACCACGTCGCCGCGCTGCGGATCGCCACTGACAAGGGGCAGTTGGATGCGGCCTGGAATGGGGCAAAGGGCAAAGGGGCAGGAATAGCGTGAATAACCATAGGCCATCTTGTTCACGAACATGAAGTCGCCGATCAGCAACGTGTCCTTCATCGATTCGGACGGAATGAAGAAAGGCTGGAACAACAGGGTGCGAAATACGCCTGCGATGATCAGCGCCCAGAAGACGGTCTTGATCGTTTCAAGTATTCCGCCGTCAGGCGTGGACCGGCTGGCCATGTGATGCATCCCGTATGGTTCGGGCCGCTACATGCGCGCAAGGCCCGCGCGAGTCAAGGAAGGTGGGTATTCCACCCGAAAGGAAAGGGGCAACGGTCAGGACACGCGCTTGAAAAACCGGTCGGCGCGCCATGTCCAGACATAGAACAGTGACCGCCCCGCCGAGGAGAACAACACCATATCCGCCCGGCCGATCAGATTTTCGGCGGGGACGTAGCCCACGCCGTTCGGAAACCGGCTGTCCAGCGAGTTGTCGCGGTTGTCGCCCATAAAGAAAAAGTGACCTGCGGGTACGTTGAAGACCTCGGTATTGTCGCCATAACCGTCGGTTTCGATGTTCAGAACGTGATGCCGGGTGCCCTCGGGCAGGGTTTCGATAGCGCGGGTGCGGGTACAGGCCTGACCATCCGGCACAGGGGCATTTCCACAGCGTGGGCGGTTGCTCATCGACCCCTGCGCGCCCATGATTTCGGTAAACTGACCGGCGGGTTCCTGAGGGGCGAGAACATCATTGATGTAGAGCAGACCCTGTTTCATCTGAATGCGGTCGCCGGGCAGGCCAATCACGCGCTTTACCAAAACCACATGTGACCTTGGGTGGCTGAAGACCACGACATCACCGCGTTTTGGATCGGCGCCCCAAATTCGGCCCGTGATGGGGCATGCGTCCAAGGGGCAGGAATAGCGCGAATAGCCATAGGCCATCTTGTTGATGAACACAAAATCGCCAACCAGCAGCGTATCCTTCATGGATTCCGATGGGATCCAAAAGGGCTGGAAAAACAGCGTGCGAAACAGGCCCGCGATGATAAGGGCCCAGACCACGGTCTTGACGGTTTCCATGAAACCGCTTTGCGCTGTTGTGGTGGCCATCGCTTGTCCCTTCGGCTGGTTGGGGCTAGATGGGCGGCGGATTGGGGCCTGTCAAGCGCGCCGTGGCGGTTTGCGCCGTTTGACGGGCAGGGCCTCGATCACGACAAAGGCCTGGGCCCAGGGGTGGTCGTCGGTCAAGGTAAGATGGATCACGGCTTGATGGTCTGGCGGGGTCAGATGCGCCAGCCGCTCTGCCGCCCATCCCGTGACCGACATCACGGGTTGACCCGACGCGAGGTTGCTGACGGCCATGTCGCGCCACGCGATCCCCATGCGCAGGCCAGTGCCAAGGGCCTTTGAGCATGCCTCTTTTGCCGCCCAGCGTTTGGCGTAGGTGGCGGTCAGACCATAGGGGCGCGAATTGGCCTTGGCCTGCTCGCGCTGGGTGAAAATCCGCTGGATGAAGCGGTCGCCAAAACGATCGAGTGTGGCCTGAATGCGTTCGATATTGGCCAGATCGGTGCCGATGCCCAAAATCATGCCGCAGTCATCCGGCGCGGGCCAGATCCATGCGGTGGCGCATTTCCAGGATGGCATCTTCCAGACCGATAAAGATCGCCTCACCGATCAGGAAATGGCCGATGTTCAATTCCATCACTTCGGGGATTGCCGCGATCGGCCCGACGTTTTCATAGGTCAAACCGTGCCCCATATGAACCTCCAGCCCTATGGAATGGGCCAAAGCGGCGCCCTTGGCCAGATCGGCCAATTCGCGACCTGCTGCTGCAAAATCACCCGCGGCATGCAGGTCGGAATAATGGCCGGTGTGCAGTTCGACGACGGCGGCACCGATTCGGGCGGATGCCTCGATCTGGCGCGGGTCATGGCTGATGAACATGCTGACGCGCAGTCCCGCGTCGCGCAGGGGCGTAATATAGTCAGTCAGCCGGTTCTGGTCCGATGCGACATCCAGGCCGCCTTCGGTGGTGCGTTCTTCGCGTTTTTCGGGCACCAGACAAATCGCATGCGGTTTCAGACGCAAGGCGATGGCCTGCATGTCGGGCGTGGCGGCACATTCGAAGTTCAGGGGAATGCCGATGCCCGCCGCAAGCGCCTCGATGTCGGTATCGCGGATGTGCCGACGGTCTTCGCGCAGGTGTGCCGTGATGCCATCCGCACCCGAGGCCTCGGCCAGCAAAGCCGCGCGCAGGGGTTCGGGCCATTGCGAGCCTCTGGCGTTGCGCACCGTTGCCACATGGTCGATGTTGATGCCAAGCCGAAGTTTTCCAAGTGGTTGCATCGCGCGCCTTTCCAATGTGTTGCGGCCTTGTTACGGGCTGATCAACGGGCCGTCACCCTCTTTCGCTGCGACTTGTTTGCGCAGGGCTGCAACCCGGGCCGCAAGACGGCGGCGGCGCAAGGATTGATAGGCGGTCAGCACGGGGATCGTCAGCCAGTAGAATGCCAAAGAGGTGACGATCCCCGGCAAGATCGATCCGACGGTATAAGGCCAGTAGATGCGATGCCAGAAATTCGCCAATCCCGTCCAATGTGTTTCACCGGGGCCAAAGATTGCCAGAAGGTTGTGCCACAGCTCTCCACCCGCCATGGCGAAAGCCTCGAACAACTCCTTCAGGTCGACACCGCCCGGGATGCCAAGAAACAGATAGCCCAGCTTGATCGAGACCGCAGCGATAAGCGGCGTGGTGATCGGGTTCGACAGAAAAGTTCCCAAAAGGGCCGCCAGCACATTGCCACGCATGGCCCAGGCCAACCCCGCCGCAGCCAGCATCTGCAACCCGAAGATCGGCGGAAAGTTCACAAAGGTGCCGGCAAAGACCCCGCGTGCAATCCGGTGCGGCGGGTCTGGCAGTCGGCGCAGGCGGTGCCAAAGGTAGATCGTTGCGCGCTTGAACCCGCCTGCGGGGTAAACCTGGGACTTGGCCCAAGCCATCCATGTCAGCGGTGTGCGACGCTTGAATACCATCGTCCCTGCCTAAGGTTTGCGCGAAACATCCCGCACACGCGCAACTTGCGCCACATCCGTCTCTGCCTCAAGCGCCGTCATCACCATGTGCAGGTGTTCCACGTCGCGCAAGTCCACCTCTATGATCAGTCTGTAATAATCTGGTTTACGTTCTGTAAACTTCAAGTCTGAGATATTGGCCTTTTGGTCGCCGATCACGCTGCAGATGCGACCCAGAACGCCGGCATCGTTCGAAATGGCGACGTTCAGCGACACTGTGTAAACCGCAGGATGGCGCCCCGATTGCCAGTAAAGATCCACCCAGCGGTTGGGCTGTTCCTCAAACTCTTCCAAGGCGCGGCAATCAATGGCGTGAACGATCACCCCACGGCCGGGATAGGTGATCCCTACAATCCGCTCTCCGGGCACCGGCTGGCAGCATTGCGCCCGTTTCAGGGTCTGATCGGCGGACAGGCCAAGCACCGGGCGTTTGGCGTCAACCTCGTCGGTGACCATGATCAGTTCGGGATAAAGGGTTTCCAACACCTTGCGGGCAGTCAGGTCCGCCGAACCAAGGCGTGCCAGCAATTCAGTCTCATCGGGCAATCCCAGCATCTTGGCGGCGGTGCGCAGCGCCTTGTCGGTCGCCTTGCGGCCCACATGGTCAAAGGCGGCACGGGCAAGTTCGTGACCCAGCTTCACATAGCGGCCACGGTCCTCTTCACGCAGGCTGCGCCGGATCGCCGCCTTGGCGCGACCGGTGGCCACGATGTCGATCCATGAGGCTTGCGGCTTTTGCCCCTCGGCGGTGATGATCTCGATCGCCTGACCGTTCTTCAATCGGGTCCACAGCGGCACGCGGATGCCGTCGATCTTGGCGGACACGCAGGAATTGCCGATGCGGGTGTGGATGGCATAGGCATAATCCAAAGGCGTTGCGCCGCGCGGCATTTGAATAACGTCGCCCTTTGGCGTGAAACAAAAGACCTGATCGGAATACATCTCCAGCTTCACATGTTCCAGAAACTCGTCATGGTCGCCTTCGTCAAAGCGTTCGGTCAACTGGCTGACCCATTTTGCCGGATCGACCGCAAAGGGGTTGGAGGTGCGTCTGCCCTCGCGGTAAGCCCAATGGGCGGCAACGCCGGCTTCGGCGACCTCGTGCATTTCCTGGGTGCGGATCTGCACCTCGACCCGCTTGCCGTCGCGGCCTGACACGGTTGTGTGGATCGAACGGTAACCGTTGGATTTGGGCTGGCTGATGTAGTCCTTGAACCGTCCCGGAACCGCCCGCCACTGCCCATGGATCACCCCCAGGATCGCGTAGCAATCCGCAACCGAATGGGTGATGATGCGAAAGCCATAGATGTCTGACAGGCTTGAAAATGTCAGGTTCTTTTCCTGCATCTTGCGCCAGATCGAATAGGGCTTCTTGGCGCGGCCATAGACATCGGCGTCAAGTTCGGCCTTGTCCAGTTCGGCGCGGATATCGGTGCTGATCTGATGAACCACATCACCCGCCTCGCGCTGCAGCACCAAAAACCGTCTGATGATCGAGTTGCGCGCTTCGGGGTTCAGAACCTTGAAGGCAAGGTCTTCCAACTCATCGCGCATCCATTGCATGCCCATGCGACCGGCCAGCGGGGCAAAGATTTCCATCGTCTCGCGGGCTTTCTGGGCCTGCTTTTCCGGGTTCATCGACTTGATTGTCCGCATGTTGTGCAGACGATCCGCCAGCTTGACCAGAATGACGCGCAGATCCTTGGACATCGCCATGAACAGCTTGCGAAAGTTCTCGGCCTGCTGCGATTGGGCCGAGGACAGTTGCAGGTTCGTCAGTTTGGTGACGCCGTCAACCAGTTCCACGATGTCTTTGCCGAACAGCCGCTCAACCTCGGTATATGTGCTTTTGGTATCTTCGATCGTGTCGTGCAGCAAGGCTGTGACAATGGTGGCATCATCCAGGTGCTGTTCGGTCAAGATCGCCGCGACGGCCACAGGATGCGTGAAATACGGCTCGCCCGATTTGCGCACCTGGCCGTCATGCATCTTCATGCCATAGCTATAGGCCCGCCGCAAAAGCTCGGTGTTGGTTCGCGGATTGTAATTGCGAACGAGCGCGATCAGGTCATCGACGTCGATCATGCCACCGCTCTTTCCGAGAACAGTTTCCCCTCAGATCAGTTCTGGCCCATTTCAGTTCTCGCCTTGCGCTTCCATCAAGGCGCGCAGCAGTTTTTCCTCGGACATGTCGTCCTGCATCGGACGGTCGATCTCGCCTGACATCAGCAGGGCCATCTGATCATCCTCGGGCTCATCGACCTCGATCTGGGTCTGGTGGCTTTCGATCATCCGTTCCCGCAAAGAGTTGGCAAGCTGAGTTTCGTCCGCTATTTCGCGCAGCGCCACAACAGGGTTCTTGTCGTTGTCGCGGTCGACCGTCACGGGCGAGCCCGCCTGAATTTCGCGGGCGCGGTGGGCCGCCAGCATCACCAGTTCAAACCGGTTCGGAACCTTGTCAACGCAATCTTCAACCGTCACGCGGGCCATGTCTGCTCCTGTCGAGGTGGGGGCGCAAAAACGCGTATCTACGCGGGCTGCCAGGGCTTGACAAGCGGCAAATGCGCATAAATCGCCAAACCAAAACGGGTGACCTACAACGGGGTGACTGCGCGAACATCCGCAGGGTCCAGCCGTTCGATCATCTGCAAAACCGTCAGACCCAGTACCGGATGCTGCCAATCCGGGGCGATATCGGCCATGGGCACCAGCACAAAGGCCCGGTCCTGAAGGCGCGGATGCGGCAGAACCAGCCTGTCGGGCGAAAGCCTGGCCTGATCCGCCGGCGCAAGGTTGCGCCAGTGACGGTGGGTTTCGGCATCAGGCAAGATCAGGTCACCCGCCGCCAGCAAATCCAGATCCAAGGTCCGCCCCCCCCAGCGTTGCAGTCTTTCGCGGCGAAAGATCGTTTCAACCGCATGCAGATGTGCCAGAAGTTCCTGAGGCGTCAGGGCTGTCTCTAGCATTGCCGCTGCGTTCACATAGTCAGGCCCCGCCCCTGCCGGAAAACAGGGCGAGGCATACAGGCGGCTCATCGCGCCCAACCTGACGTCATCACACGCAATCGCTGCCGCCGCAGCCTGTATCGTTTGCGCCAAGGTCATGACACCCGTCTGCAGATTGGCACCAAACGCGATAAGCAGCCTCTGGTCTTTAGGCCTAGTCAATTTACGCATGGTCAATTTCGCACTTTCTTATCGTCGTACTTGCACATCAAATTTTTGGCTGATACGCGAGTACCCCAAGACAATTACTACATTTGTAGTGCCTTTGCCGATGTACGGCCGACTTTAGGGAGAAGAGAATGTTTTACAAGGATGAACGGCTTGCATTGTTCATTGACGGGTCGAACTTGTACGCCGCTGCAAAGTCTTTGGGCTTTGACATTGATTACAAGCTGTTGCGTCAGGAATTCATGCGCCGCGGTCGCCTGCTTCGGGCGTTTTACTACACTGCGTTGCTGGAAAACGACGAATATTCGCCAATCCGGCCTCTGGTTGATTGGCTGAACTATAATGGTTTCACCATGGTGACGAAGCCCGCAAAAGAATACATCGACAGCCAAGGCCGCCGCAAGGTCAAGGGCAACATGGATATCGAGTTGACGGTGGATGCCATGGAGCTTGCGCCGCGGGTTGACCATGTCGTTCTGTTCTCGGGTGATGGCGATTTTCGACCCTTGGTGGAAAGCCTGCAGCGTCAGGGCGTTCGCGTGTCGGTCGTGTCGACGATTCGCAGCCAACCGCCCATGATTGCCGACGAACTTCGCCGTCAGGCCGACAATTTCATTGAGCTGGACGAGCTGCGTGAAGTGATTGGCCGTCCGCCGCGTGAACCCCGCATGATGGACCGGGAAGACGTCAGCATCGAGGCCAATTGATCCTTGGCGACCATTTGAATGGTCCGGTGCGCGAATGGTACGGTGCGGGAAACCCTGAGGGCTTTTTAACATCCGATCACACGCGATTTCGATGGTGGGTTGCTGCGACGCTGAATGCTTGCCTGACCCCGACCAATGCCTTGTCCGATCTCAGCCTGCGCCGCAATCGTCTGGACACCTGTCGGTGGCAATCGAACTGGTGGGCCGTGCCGGGGGCCTAGTCTGGGGACGGTATCACTTGGCGGATGCCGGACCCGTCGCGAAGATTACTTTGACGCGCCTCTGGACGATGGGCGACAGTCGCTTTAGGTCTGGCAAGATGGAGGCTACATGACACCATTGACCCTGTACCTGGCCGCGCCGCGCGGCTTTTGCGCCGGTGTGGACCGTGCGATCAAGATCGTTGAAATGGCGCTTCAGAAATGGGGAGCGCCAGTCTATGTCCGGCATGAAATCGTCCATAACAAATATGTGGTAGACGCTCTGCGCGCCAAAGGCGCGATTTTTGTCGAGGAATTGCAAGACTGCCCGCAGGACCGCCCCGTGATCTTTTCCGCCCATGGCGTGCCCAAATCCGTACCCCAGGCCGCTGCTGCGCGCCAGATGATCGCCGTCGATGCGACCTGCCCGCTGGTGACCAAGGTGCATATCGAAGCGGCGCGGCATTCCGCCGCCGGGCTGCAGATGGTGATGATCGGCCATGCCGGCCATCCCGAAACCGTGGGCACCATGGGCCAACTGCCCGAGGGTGAAGTGCTGCTGGTGGAAACCGCCGCCGATGTTGGCAGCCTTGTGGTCCGTGATGCGGGTAAACTGGCCTATATCACGCAGACCACGCTATCGGTGGACGATACTGCGGCCATCGTCGCGGCCCTTCAGGCACGCTACCCCGCGATCATCGGCCCGCAGAAAGAGGATATCTGTTACGCCACCACCAACCGTCAGGCCGCTGTCAAGGCGATCGCGGGCCGGATTGATGCCTTGCTGGTGATCGGTGCGCCCAATTCGTCGAACTCGCGGCGTCTGGTCGAGGTGGGTCAGGCCGCAGGCTGCAGCTATGCGCAACTTGTGCAGCGGGCCAATGAGATAGACTGGCGCGCCCTTGACGGTGCCCGTGCTGTCGGGGTGACCGCGGGGGCCTCGGCTCCCGAAGAGTTGGTGCATGAGGTGATTGACGCGTTTCGCGCCCGTTTCGATGTGACGGTCGAATTGGTGGAAACCGCACAGGAAACCGTGGAATTCAAAGTGCCGCGGATTTTGCGCGACGCATCATGATCCCAAGATCGGCCTTGGTCTTGGGATTGACTGGTCTGATCCCGTTCGTATGGGGTGCATTCAGCCAGCTTGTGCCAGCTTTGGGCGATTGGGGAACCGTCACATTGGGGCCCCGTTTCGTCGGGCCCTATGTGTCCTTGTCCTACGGTATCGTGATCCTTGCCTTCATGTCGGGGGTGCTTTGGGGTTTTTCGACATATGCCAAGGCGAAAGTGGCCACCATCGGCTATGGGTTGTCAGTACTGCCGGCCCTTTGGGCGTTTTTGTTTGTCGGCGGCGGGCCAGACTCAGCGGCAAGATGGCTGGCCGCCGGGTTTGTCGGGCTGCTGGGTCTGGACTATGTCTTTTGGCGTCAAGGTCTCGCACCCAACTGGTGGATGCACCTGCGGCTGATGTTGACGGCAGGGGTCGTGACCTGTCTGGTCGTCCCGATGTGGATATAAGGTACGGTGTATGGCCCAGCTTTACGCCTATACCGACGGTGCCTGCTCGGGCAATCCCGGCCCCGGTGGCTGGGGGGTTCTGATGATCGCGCGCAACGGCGACGTTGTCGTCAAGGAACGCACATTGCAAGGCGGCGAGCCGCAAACCACCAACAATCGGATGGAACTTTTGGCCGCCATCGCAGCGTTGGAGGCGCTGACCAAGCCGGTTGAAATCACCATCGTCACCGACAGCGCCTATGTAAAGAACGGCGTTACCGAATGGATCCACAGTTGGAAGCGTAACGGCTGGCGCAAGGCGGGCCGCGATCCGGTCAAGAATGCCGAACTGTGGCAAAGGCTTGATGCCGCACAACAAAGCCACAAGGTGCATTGGGAATGGATCAAGGGCCACGCGGGCCACGCCGAGAATGAGCGCGCCGATGAACTGGCCCGCGCCGGAATGGCCCCTTTCAAACCCGTCAAATGATCAGATCCAGTCAAGGCTGATCGTGCCGGACGGCTGGTGTGCCAGCACCGCTGCCCGCAGCGCCCGGTAGCGCGCGCGCGGATCCTTGAACTTGTGTTCATGGGTTTCAGCGACAAGGCCACGGATGTCTTGAAACAGGCCGTCACGGTCCATCACCTCCAGCAACTCCAGTTCAGCGCCTTCGATGTCCGTCTTGATAAAGGCAATCTGCCCGCGCGCCGCCACCTGTTCGCGCAGGTAAGCCGGAAAATCAATCAACGGCACTTCGCCCGAGTTTTCCGTGTCGCTGCCGCGTCCGCCGCTGGCGAGCGGCCTTCGATGCGACTCTTCACCTCAAGGGCGGCGTTGTCGGTTCGGTTGGCATGGGTGTGTTTGGATTTAGGCATCGGTCCCGCTGAAACAATGGCAAGGAACAGGTCTGGCGCATGTGCGGCATGCAAAGGCCCGGATCAGTCTTCCAGCGCCTTGGTCGGGTCGATGCCAACCTTTTCACACATCCGCGCGGCATAAGACTTGGGCAGCGGCGCGTTCCTGCGCCACCACGGTTTGGTGCCGTTGGTGTAAAGGTGAACGGACATTGTGTGCTTGGTGAAATGGCCCTCGACGCGGCCATGGGGGTCATAGAACACGTCGTTGAGTTGAAAGGGCACGGGGTAAAGATAGTCGGGAGTCAGGGCCCTGTCATAGTCACCGGTCTGTTGGGCAAACCATGTAAAGGCCTGCGGGCCAAAGGCGGTGCGTTCGGCGTTGTAGATGCGCACGGCCTGCGGCAGGTCGATGGGCTGTTTGTCAAGCTTCTTGCGGGTGTTCTTGTTGAACCATGCCGGCGCGTCAGGCAGATTGTCGTAGTAGTCCAGCAGTTGCGTGATCAACGCGCCCTTTGGCGGAATATGGACCACGCCACAGTTCAACGCGCCGCGCATTCCGTGACCGGCGAAGATATTCTGCATCTCGTCGGGAAAGGGCTTGTGGCAAAAAGCGTCACAGTCGATCCAGACCGCATCGGTGGCCGCGATCATCTTGTAACGAAAAACGTTGGAGAGAAAGCTTTCTGACGTTTGCGCGACGATGTTGCGATCAATCTTCATGATGTCTGTGGCGGGTTTGACGATGACCCCTTCGGGCACATTCGACACCTTGTCGGTACAATACAGCGTCGTGGGATGGCCTTGCTGGACATGGGACAGAAGGCAGATCTGGTTCAGATAATGCAGCTTGTCGCCAATCCAGAGTGAGGCGACGGGACGGCGGCGTTGTGTCGACATTTTACAACCTTTGTTTCTGATTTGGCCGCGACGTTAGACCAAATGCGTCTATCTGTCCGACCGTACGAATCTGCGGGCAACGTCGGGACCAAGGCCAAGGCCGAGCTGATACCCCATCTGTGCCAACATCTGTTGAACCTGGCACAGATCGGCGTGGTGCAGTTCCAACAGCCGACCATAAAGCAAGATCTGTTCAAGCTGCGGGCTGTGCAGACGCGGCAGCAGATCGATCAGCATCGCAGGCGTCAGATGCGGGTCGGCAAGCATCAGGGCGGTTGGTTTCACCTGGGCGGCCAATTGCATGGCCGCAGCGTCCGGTGCTGTGCCCAAGGTGACTTGCGACAGTAACAGCCTGTTATTGAACGATAGATCGTTTTTGGCCATGATGCGCTGCAGCAGGATGCGCAGTGATGCGTTCCCCTCGTGCATGGTCAGCGTCAGGTCGGGGCGCGCCCGTGCCAGATGCGACCCCACAAAACCCACGGCCGAGCCGATTTCCAACACGGTGGCCGGCTTGGGCAGCACAGCGGGCAATTTGCGCGCAAGACCGCGTTCGAACTTTCCAGCGTTGATCAACCCCAATGCGTGTGCCGAAAAAATTCGGGCTTCCATCGGCAGCAGAATGTGTTGATTGGCCACCCATTTCAGCGGCAAATCCTCGGTCACATCGGGCTGCCCGGATAGGTAGGACCCCATCGGAACGCCATCAGACGGGGGCTTTGGACCCATTGCCTTGCGGGCATCCTTGGCCTTGACCGCCCGTTGCTTTTCCACCTCGGTCATCAGAACCGCGATCTTTTCCTTGTCGCGCGGCTGCGGCGGTTTGGCCAGGATCTGGCCGATGGGCACCTGTGATGCGGCGGCAAGACTGGCGATCATTTCGGGATAGGCAGCGGTTTGCCGGATCTGGTCCAAGCAGGCTTCGGCGCGTGCGATTGCGGCAAAGTGCAGCCGGTTCAACACTGGGTCCGACATCAGAAGGTCGATGATTTCCTTGCGCCGCGCCGAGTAACGCAGCATGGTGTCATCTCGAACCTCGTTGCGGTCTTGCAGTGACCAATATTCAGAATTGTATTTGTTTTTCTTGTAGTTGACGTTGCCGCGCAGGTTGCGGATTGCATAGCTGTCAACCGATTTCACCGCATAATGGTTCAACTGAACCCAATCGTAACCGATCGTTCGGTTGACTGAACGCCAACCACGAAACTTGAAGTAATCCGCCATCACCTTGCCCGACCCGGTCAACCATTTGACCCTGTCCGGAAAGTCGGTCTTGATGTGCCGGGTCTTCATCTTGGGGCGGTGAATCCCAAGTTTCCAATAGTCGGCATCAAAGGTGAATAGGGTCTTTACACCCCAACCCTTGTTCCACTCCGGCGGTGCCGCCATCAGATACTGTTCGGTCACCGGCGCGCGCGACCATTCCACCACACCGCTCGAGCCAAAAATGCGCCACGTCATCACAATGCCATTGGCATCCTGTGCTTTTGCCGCTGCGATCATCTGGTCCAGCGTCCCGTCACCATAACGGATCGACACAAACTCATCCGCGTCGAACACCATGACCCAGTCCGAGTTCTGCACCACAGGCTCGTCCTGCGCGTGGTTCAGCGCCGAGGGCTGCGGGCGCCGACCTTTGGGAATGTTGTTGCGACGGTGATGCGCCAGACCCAACTGTTCCAGCCGGATCAGCATGTCATCCGTACCATCCGAACAATCATTCGTATACACCACAAGATCAGAAAACCCCACGGCCAGATGATGCGCAACCCATTCCACGACATAGGGACCTTCGTCCTTCATCATGGACAGGGCGGTGACCTGACCATGCGGTGAGGCATGGCGCTTTAGCGGGAAATCCACGCTGCCCCAAAGATCGGAAGCCCCCTTTGGACGGCGCTCGACAAAGGTCGTCGCGGGTGTTTTGCCGATGTCCTTAGCCTTTGCCAGGCCAGGCGCGGACTTTGCCAACTTTTTCTGCGGCTCGTTGGCCATTGAATTGTTCACCTGCATCTCGCCTCGAAACTCAACACCCTACCAATGGCGATCCAGTATCGCTCGGCAGATTATTTCAAAATTAACGACAATCGGCGCACTTGTTATCCTATCCATCGGCCAATCGGGTGACGGTACCGCAGCCCTGCGGCAAAGTGGCCCGTGAAAGGCAAGAGGTTACCATGTTGCCACGCCTGACCGTCTTTTTCATTGTCGAGCCTCCAGATTATCAGGTTATGGCCTGTTACCTTGCGGCATCGTTAAGGGAACAATTTGGCGATAGCGTGGCACTGGTGGGATATTGTCCCGCCCCAAAGCTGGATCTGGTTCATGATCAGGTCAAGGCCGTGCTCGGCAAACTGGGCTGCGAGGTGCGGCCCTTTCCGATTGAGGGCCGGTTTGACCCGCCCTATCCGCATGGCAACAAGATCCTCGCCACAATGGAGCCACGCCAGACTGAGTTTTCCTGCTTTATGGACAGCGACATCCTGTGTCTGCGGCCCAATGACGTCGCCAACATCACGGCTGACGGCAAGGTTTCGCTGACCCCGGCCGCCTGGATGGGCTGGGCCGATCAGGATATCTGGCGCGTGATCTATGATACCATCGGTCTGCAAATACCCGACGACCGCATCAAGTTGATGAAACAGAAAAAGGGTGCGGGCAAGGTGCCCTATTTCTCCTCGGGTCTGATCAGCTTTCCCGAACAGTTCCGCACCGCGCAGGGCAAGAGTTTTCCGCAGGTCTGGTATGAGGTCGCCCAGGCGGTCGATGCAAACCCGAACATTCCGAAAAAGCGGCCCTATCTCGATCAGATGACGCTGCCGTTGGCCATTCAAAGGGCGGGGCTTAATTGGAACATACTGCCGGACACGCAGCATTTTATCCTAGGCGGCCAGTGGCGCGGCGAACCGCTGCCTGAAGGTCGGGACATCTACACCGTGCATTATCGTAGATGGCGGGTGTTGAAACAGGCCAAGTTGTCAGGCCTTGCCAAGCAGTTGTTGCAAAAGCATGTCGGCATAAAGAAGTTGTTCCTTGCCATGCAAGAGGACCGCGATTCCCTGGAAAGCGCCCGGATCAGACGGCGTGAAAACAAGGCCAGACGGACTGAGAAGAATACCGCCGATCCCAACAAGGTTGTGCGACAATCCGATTGAAATCATAGTATCAGACTGCATCTTGATCGGAAATCACGAAAGGTGATGTGGTGGAACCGGCCAGCCTGCTAGAGGAAATTCGTTTTGGTTACGGGCCCCGTGCGGACCGACCGTTGGCGCTGGGCGGCGTCGATGCCGACCGCGTGTTGGCGCAGCTAACCGCCGATGACCCGCAGGGGCGGATGTGGGACAGGCCAGCCTTGGCCGAACGGTATGCCCTGCTCACGGTGTACAAAGCCCAGAAGGATACCGCAGCGGGAGTGGACCCGGCAACGGACCAGGCTTTCACAGCAATGCAAATTGCCGATATTGACAGCTTTGTGGGTCGCCCAACCTTTGCCGCGGCTGGCTTTGTCGAGCGTCTGGTCAACCTCTGGGCAAACCGGATTACCGTGTCGAACGCGTCCAACAGCGGCGTGCGATTTGTCCAAAGCTTTCGCGATCATGCGATCCGCGCCCATATTTCTGGCAGTTACGGCGATATGCTCAAGGCGACGCTGTGGCATCCGGCGATGCAGCATTATCTGACGCAGGCCAGCAGTTTCGGTCCCGATTCCCTTGCTGGTAAGCGACGTGGCCGCGGATTGAACGAAAATCTGGCGCGTGAATTTTTGGAACTGCATTCGATGCGGGTCGGCTATACGCAAGAAGACGTGACGGCCCTTGCGATGCTGCTGGCCGGCATGGTGTCCGATGACAAGGGTGAGCGGGTTGATCCGCGCCGGGTGCAGCCGGGCAAGAAGCGCATCCTCGGCCAGACCTATAGCGATGATGATCCGCGCCAGCAGATCAACCGGCTGGTCGACTATGTCGCCAGCCGCCCCGAGACGGCACAGAATGTGGCCTTTACCCTCGCCCGCCATTTCATCGCGGATGCGCCGCCACAGGATCTGGTCGATATCCTTGTCGAAACCTACCTTCAGCAAGAGGGTGATTTGCCATCGCTTTACCGCGCCCTGTTGCAACATCCCTCGGCCAATGCCGTCGAACGTCAAAAGCTGCGCACGCCTCAGGAATACACTGCGGCCAGCCTGCGGCTTTTGGGCGTTTCCCCGACGGATCAGGGCTTTGACAAACTGTTGCGCAAGATCCCTAACGCCATGTCCGCCATGGGTCAGCCTGTGTTCCGCCCCCTGCGCCCGGATGGCTGGCCCGAAGTGTCCGAAGGCTGGATGACCCCGCCCATGATGGCCTCTCGGATCGACTGGGCCGTCGACATGGCACGTCGCAGGGCGGCAAGGACGGTGATCGACCCCCAGGGCATGGTGACCACTGCCTTGGGTGACACTGCCAGCCCGTTGTTGATGCGTGCGGTCGGTGGGGCAGAACAGCGTTGGGAGGGTCTGGCTGTGCTGCTGGGCTCACCCGAATTCAGTCGGAGATAGATGGAAATGCATGACTTTGTGCTGTCACGTCGCGCCTTTCTGATCGGCTGCTCTGCGGCGGCAAGCCCGCTGCTTACGCCCGTGACCTTTGCAGCGACTGCGGGCGATAATCGGCTGATTGTGATCGTGCTGCGGGGCGCGATGGATGGGCTGGACGTTGTTCGGCCCCTGGGGGACAGCGATTACCTTGGCCTGCGCCCCAGTCTGGCCGCCGATGCTGCGCAAAGCCACGATCTTGACGGTTTCTTTGCGCTTCACCCCGCAGCCACACCGCTGATGCCCCTGTGGGACAAGGGCGAACTGGCCTTTGCCCATGCGGTGGCCACACCCTACCGACAGGGACGCAGCCACTTCGTGGGTCAGGATGCGCTGGAAAATGGCACAGGCGGCGAGGCGGGGCAGTTGACGCCCGGCCATGACGGCTGGCTGAACCGCGCCCTGTCGGTGATCCCGGGCACAACCGACACCACGGCCGTGTCTGTCGGCCAACAGCGCCTGCTGATTCTCGAAGGCGCACAAGACACGCTCCACTACTTTCCCGTCGCCGAAAGCGCATTGTCGTCGCAGGGTCTTAGCCTGATGACCGCGGTGAATGCGGCTGACCCGTTATTCGCCAAACCCTTTGCCGAAGCGCAGGTTCTGGTATCCGAAGCCACGAAGGATGCGCCTGCCAAAGCCAAGGACAGCTTCAAGGAGCTTGGCAGTTATGTGGCAGAGCAGTTGTCCACGCAATCGCGCATCGCCAGCCTGTCGCTGGGCGGCTGGGACATGCATAACAACCAGCCGCGCCACATGGCAGGACAGTTGACGGCGCTGTCCGATATGGTCTTGGCGATGAAGGCCGGCTTGGGCGCGCATTGGGGCACCACGCTGGTCATTGCGATGACCGAGTTTGGCCGCACCGCGCGCGAAAACGGCACGATGGGCACCGATCATGGCACCGGTGGTCTGATGATCGCGGCGGGTGGGGCCTTGCGGGGCAAGCGGGTGATGGCCGACTGGCCCGGATTGTCTGAAGCCAACCTGCTGGCCAGCCGTGACCTGATGCCCACGCGCGATGTCCGCGCTTTTGCCGGATGGGCCTTGCGCAGCCTATATGGCGTGCAAGCCTCGACGATCGAGGCGATGGTTTTCCCCGGTCTTGACCTTGGCGATGATCCGCAGCTGCTGCTTTAGGCAGCAAGCTGCGCAAAAAGACTTTCGATTTGTCCAGATTGCGGGCCCTTCTGTCACAAGTGCTTGGGTCGGCGGCAGAAAAGGGTATGGTCACCCCATGTCCAGACCCCGCACGATTCCTGACGCCGATGTCTTTGCCGCCATCTTGCACCTGATCACAGAGGGCGGGGAAAAGTCGGTTGCCTTTTCCACCGTCGCCCGCGCCACGGGCCTGGCCGCGCCGTCATTGGTGCAGCGCTATGGCGCGTTGCCACAGATGGTTCAGGCCGCCTTGACAGGCGAATGGGACCGGCTGGATGCCATGACGACCGCCGCAATCGCCGCCAACACTTCCAACGGCAAGGGCCCGCAGGCCTTGCTAAAGGCGCTGTTACCGGCCCCCAGCCCGGCGCTTTTGGCCGCCAGCCTGCGTGACGCAAAACTGCGCGACCGCGCCACCCGGTGGCGCCAGCAGGTCGTGACGGCTTTGGGCGCGCAAAAGGGGGATGCCGATATGGCCGCCATGATCTTTGCCGCATGGATCGGTCAGGCAGTGTGGGAAGGCTATGGCACCAAGGGCTTCAAGCTGAAAGACCTTGTCAGGCAGTTTGACTAAGATTGACCGCCAGCCGCCTTGCTGACAGCCAACTGGCCCCGGCCATGGCGCCGGCCGTCGCCAGACACAGCGCCAAGCCGCCAAGTTGATAGCTGATGCCCGACAAGAGTGTGCCCAAAAGCCGTCCTGCCGCATTGGCCATATAGTAAAACCCCACATCCATCGTCACCCGCTCTGCCCCGGCAAAGGCCAGGATCAGGTAGCTGTGCACCGATGAATTCAGCGCAAAGACATAGCCGAAAAGCAACAATCCCACCACCAAAGCCGCCGACAACCACGGATTGGGCGTCCCCGCCATCCAGACCAGTGCCGCCAGACCCAGCGGAATAGGCACCAATGCCGCCGCCAACACGACCGCCTTGGCAACTATCTCGGCCTCAGCCTTGCCCTTTGCCGCCAGCAACCGGGGGGCCGCCGCCTGTACCGCGCCATAAAGGATGATCCACAGCGCCATGAAACCGCCGATCAGGAAAAATGCCGTGCGGTTGCCTTGCGCCGTGCCGTCCGAAAGGATCATCTGAAAATATATGGGGATGCCGACCACAAACCACACATCCCGCGCCGCGAACAAGAACATCCGCGCCAGACCAAGCCGGTTGATCCGACTGTCTCGCGACCAGACCGACCGGAATTTGGCCTCTTTCCGGCCTTCGGGCAGCCCAGGCGGCAAAAAGACCATGATGGCCAGCAAGATTACCGCCAAGACCGCCGCCATCCCCAACACCGCCGCCTGAAACCCGATCACCGCCAACAAGGCCGCCCCGACAAAGAACCCTGCCCCCTTGACCGCGTTCTTTGACCCGGTCAGCAACGCGACCCAGCGAAACAGCGTCCCCTCAGCCTTGGGTGCCAACAGCTTGACGGCGGATTTTGAAGACATCTTGGCCAGATCCTTGGCCACCCCGCTGACGCCCTGCACCGCCATCACAAAGGCGACCGAGGCCGTCACACCCCAGCCCGGGTTCAACTGTGCCAAGGCGACCAGGGCAGCAACCTGCAACCCCAGCCCTGCAAACAGCGTCCGCGCCAATCCGAAGCGCGCCGCAATCCAGCCTGCGGTCAGGTTGGTTACAATCCCCGCCACTTCATAGAGCACGAACAAATAGGCCAGTTGCACCGGGCTGAACCCCAAACCGTTGAACTGCAACAAGACCAGCATCCGCAACGCCCCGTCGGACAATTCAAACGACCAATAGGCCGCCGTCACCGCCGCATAGGCGCGCAATGGGTTGGGCGCACTCACGTCAGGCTCCGCGCCACCATCCGCACGATATCGGCAAGCCGGCACGCATAGCCCCACTCATTGTCATACCATGCATAAATCTTGACCTGCGTGCGATTGATCACCATCGTCGAAGCCGCATCCACAATCGCGGAGCGCGGGTCATTGGTGAAATCCGACGAGACCAGGGCGCGGGTCTCATATCCCAGAATACCCTGCAATGATCCTTCTGCCGCGCGCTTGAACAGCCCGTTGACCTCTGCAACCGTCGTCTCACGCTGAACCTCAAAGACACAATCGGTGATCGAGGCGTTCAACAGCGGCACCCGCACGGCATGACCGTTCAGCCGCCCTTTCAGTTCGGGATAGATCAGTGTGATGGCCGTCGCCGATCCGGTCGTTGTCGGGATCAGGTTCAACAAGGCCGAACGGGCGCGGCGCATGTCCTTGGCGGGGCGATCAACGATGGTCTGGGTGTTGGTCACATCATGGATCGTGGTGATCGCGCCATGCTTGATGCCGATGCCCTCATGAATAACCTTGACCACCGGCGCCAGACAGTTGGTCGTGCAAGACGCCGCCGTGATCAAGGTCTGACTGCCGTCATACAGGTGGTGATTGACGCCATAGACCAGATTCAATGCGGTCTCGTCCTTGACGGGGGCGCTGACCACAACCCTTTTGACCCCGGCATCGAAATAGGGCTGCACCTTGGCCGCCGTCTTGAAGACGCCGGTACAGTCGATCACCAGATCAACACCCAGTTCGGCCAATGGCAGCGCCGCGATGGTCCGCTCACGGGTCAGACGAATGCGCTGACCGTCCAGGATCAAGGCCCCATCCTCATGTCCGACCGGCGTCTTCCAGCGTCCATGGACCGAGTCGAACTCCATCAGCAGCGCCAACTGTTCTGCGTCCCCCTCGGCGTCGTTCACCAGCACGACCGCGCCCGCCGCCCCCGTGTCGATCAGGTCGCGCAAAGCCAGCTTTCCGATGCGGCCAAGGCCGTTCAGGGCGATACGGGTCATCTGGGGTCAACCTTTCAAAGGGGGGCTGTCCGTCAAACCGATGCGGTCAACCTGCGCCTGCAACGCGATCCGGCTCAGGCTGGCGAAAGGCAGTTCGACAAAGGCCGAAATCCGCCGCCGCAGCGCGCCATAGGTCTGGGCAAAAACCAGGGCTTTCTCGGCGTCTGACCCTGTCGCCTTGACTGGATCAGGCAGCCCCCAATGGCCGGTGATCGGCTGACCCGGCCAAGGTGGACACTCCTCGCCCGCCGCCGTGTCGCAGACGGTAAACACGAAATCCATCCGCTCCGCGCCCGGTTGCTGAAACTCGGTGACATGCTTGGACCGCAGTCCCGTAACGTCATGCCCGTTGCGGCGCAGAACATCCAAGGCCATCGGGTTCAATGCCGTGTTGGGCCGCGTTCCCGCCGAATGGGCCTGAAACTTGCCGCGCCCCAGATCCCGCAACAGCGCCTCGGCAAAAATCGACCGGGCCGAGTTGCCCGAGCAGATGAACAGCACGTTGAAATCGGTATCCTTCATGACTTTCATTTCCTTTTCGGTTTCAATAAACGGCGCAAGCAGGTCGGGTCGGGCGCGGCCGACATCCAGCGCCAGATAGCCCAGCAGCTGCTCGGTCATGTCCAGATTGACGGCATAGTACAGCGAACGACCCCGCCGCTCGACTTGTACCAGCCCCGCAACGGTCAGATCCGCCAAGTGATGCGATAGGGTATTGGGTTTCAAATCCAGCATCAGCGCCATCTCGGTCGGCCTTGCACCTTGCGGGGCATGACGCATCAGCAGCCGAAACACCGACAGACGAGCAGGGTGACCCAACGTTGACAAGGCATGAGCTGCAGTTAAGCTTTCCATGGTTCCAGAATAATGGAACTATTATGATAATCAAGTGAAGTCTTCATGACAGTCGCAACGCATCCGTCCAAGGCCATGCTTCGGCCCCACCAACACACGTGGCAGGCAGCAGCCCTCGATCATGCTTTACCGCACACAGGCCGCGCTGTCACCGTCCGCCGCCCGACCCACCCCTGCCCAACCGTTTTCACCTTGCACGATACATCCCGAGCGTTTAAACGACACGGTGTTTGCCCCAATAGCTCAGCTGGTAGAGCAATTGCTTCGTAAGCAATGGGTCGGCGGTTCGAGTCCGTCTTGGGGCACCATAGCTCTACAAAAACGATAATAATCCCAATGGGTTGCGTGAATTTTGTTACGACCCCCTTTTTTTACCCCGTCACATGAATGCAAAACACCTTGGCGCGGATTGCCAGATGCAACGCCGGTACCTCGACCGGCGGCCAAGAAAGTGTTGACCTGCGGCGATCAATTGCCTTGCAACGAAAAATCTGTCCAAAAAACGGCCTGTAGAACGCAATTTTTCTGGCAGCCTAGGGTCGATACCGGGACGGTTTCGGCCACTATGCGGTCTGATGGGCCAAGGGGTTTAGGGCGTGTCACGCCCAATCGGGTTTGTATCCTGCGGCGATGAAGTAGTTGAGGCATT
>JBAXXO010000010.1:0-24501 GCA_037127855.1 Alphaproteobacteria bacterium | reverse complement strand
GGACTTACCACTCTGGATGGTCTGGCGGACGCGATCACCTTCCTGTAACCCGCCGCCCAACTGCCCAAGACCAAAGCGATTGACGACAACAGGCCTGCCGGAAACGGCGGGCCTTTTGCCACATGGTGGGCGCTGGGGCTGGGCCTCGTCTTTCAAGGTCACGAATATGGTCTACTGACCCAATCTGAAAGCCGCCACGCAAATTCTGTCGCGGCTTCGGGCACGTGACTTCCGGCACGGGGCTTTCGGCACGGCCACGCTCGACATGCGCATTTCTTATTCAATTGTGGCGGTTCTGTGGCATTTTTATGGCGGGCCTACGCGGTCTGTGGCAGGAAAGCAGCCTTTTTAGGGGCGTCGGGAAGGCTTTGTTAATCGTTCTTGGCGCAGGTTATTGACGTGGCGGGCGTCTATTCGGCAAGATTCCGCTGCAGGGTAACTGCCGAGCATAAGGATGACCCGAATGGGCACTCAAACCACCTTTCACGCGCCGGGCAAGGGCACGGATTTTCTGGGCTGGCGGATCAGCCGCGCCGGCACCACTGAAATCGTCTACGAAGATGGAATGTCGCATCGCATGGTGTTTCGCGTGTGTTCTGGCCCCTGTGGCGAAGACGCCATGGCACAGGTCTTGCAAACCGCCGTCAGCGCCAATCGCGTCTTGGCTACGCTGATGGACGAGCTTAAAAAACGGGCAATCGAGGTCGAGAGGTTGGTCTGTTAGCCAGGGTGCCTTGCCATTCGCCCAATCCATGATCATCCTGCTGGGGTAAGTGCTTGCTTTGTGACAAAAGATGCGCTTGATTTGATCAAAGATTGAACGAACACAGGCGCAGGGTGAAGCATGTCTGACGGAAAGCGGGGCCGGTTCTGGGGCTCGGACGCGGCCAGTGGGCTGGGGCTGGTCAGCCCGACAGCGCTGTATGCGATATTGCTGCTGGGCGCACCGCTGGCCTTTGTGCTGATTGCGTCTTTCATGACGGACGGCTATCTGGAAATCATTCCAAGGTTTCAGTGGTGCAACTATTTCGGCGAATGCGCGTCCTACAAGACCTTGGACGGTGTCTTGACCCCAACGCAGAAATATCGGGGCGCATGGACCGACCCGGTGCTGTTCTCGATCATGATCCGGTCGCTGACCGTGTCGTTGCTGGTGACGTTTCTGACGGTGTTGCTGGCCTATCCGATGGCCTATTTCATCAGCTTCAACGTGGCACCCGCGCGCAAGGGCATCTGGCTGTTTCTGATCACCATCCCGTTCTGGACCTCGTATGTGATCAGGGTGTTCATGTGGAACGCCATTTTGGGCTTCAGCGGGGTGCTGAACTCGATCTTCCTCGGGATTGGATTGATCGACAAACCCTTGGACATGTCGTTTACCATTCAGGCCATGGTGGTGACGCTGGCCCATAGTTTCGCGCCCTTTGCCATCCTGCCGATCTATGTGGCGCTGGAAAAGATCGACCGCAGCCTGCTGGAGGCCGGACAGGACTTGGGCGAGTCGCGGTTCTTGACCTTTCTGCGCGTCACCTTGCCTTTGTCGATGCCGGGGGTGGTGGCGGCGGTACTGATCGTGTTCATCCCCACCATCGGTGACTATGTGACGCCAAAACTGGTCGGTGGGTCGAAATTCCCGATGATTGCAAATGCGATCGAGGTTTTGATGCTGAAAGGTGACAACAAGCCGCTGGGGGCGGCCATCGCGGTGTCGGCCATGCTGATCGTGGGGGCGATTTCGTTGGTGTTCATCGGTCTGAACCGCCGCTTTCTCAGGGGGCCGCAATGAAGCTGCCGGTCATGAAAATCTATGCCATAGCCTTTCTTATCTTTCTGTACGGCCCGATCCTGTTGCTGCCACTGTTCGCGTTCAATGACAGCACCGTCGTGGCCTTTCCGCTAAAGGGCTTTACGACGCAATGGTTTCGGGCTGTCTGGGCCGATGCCGATCTGTGGAAGGCGGTGCGCAATTCGCTGTTCGTGGCCTGCACGGCCTCGGTGCTGGCCACGACTTTGGGGGTCTTTGCGGCACGGGCCAGCACGCGTTATGTTTTCCCCGCAAAGGGCGCTGTCATGGGGCTGATCATGCTGCCGCTGGTATTGCCGGACATGATCATGGCCATGGCGTTGCTGGTAGTGCTGTTATCGCTGAACATCGAACTGTCGTTGGTTACAGTCATTCTGGGCCATGTGCTGATCTGCACACCCTTTGCCGTCGCCATGCTGACCTCGGCTTTTCAATCGCTGGACAAATCGCTGGAAGAGGCCGCCTATGATCTGGGCGAGGGTCCGATTTCGACGTTTTACCTGGTGATCCTGCCGCTGGTGACGCCGGGCATCATCTCGGCTTTGTTGATCTCGTTCACCATTTCGCTGGATGAATTCGTGATCTCGAACTTTCTGGGGTCCAAAGACAAACTGCTGTCGGTCTATATCTTTGGCCAGTTGCGCTTTCCCAAGAACGTGCCGACAATCATGGCGTTGGGCGCGCTGCTGGTGGCGTTGTCGGTCATATTGCTGACACTTGCTGAATATTTCCGCCGTCGTGGCATTGCCAAGACCGGCGCCAAGGATACCGGAGGCTTCGTGTGACCGTCGAGAAAACAAAACTGTCCAAACCGGCAGTGTTGGGTGCGACCATGATCGAATTCAAGGACGTGCACAAATATTACGGGGATTACCACGCCTTGCGCGGAATCAATGCCACGATCCGCGCCGGCGAGTTCTTTTCGCTGCTGGGCCCGTCGGGCTGTGGCAAGACGACCCTGCTGCGCACGATTGCCGGGTTCGAGGGGATTTCGTCGGGCGTGGTTCTGGTCGATGACAAGGATATGGCCGATGTTCCCGCCAACCAGCGACCGACCAATATGGTGTTCCAATCCTATGCCATCTTTCCGCATCTGACGGTGGAACAGAATGTGGGTTTTGGTCTGCGCAAGGACCCACGCAGCAAGGAAGAAAAGGCCAGCGCCGTCGATGAGGCATTGGCCATGGTCGGGCTGACCGGCTATGGCAAGCGCGCCGCCCATGCGCTGTCGGGTGGCCAGCGCCAGCGCGTGGCCTTGGCGCGGGCGCTGATCTTGAAACCCAAGGTGCTGCTGCTGGACGAACCGCTCAGCGCACTGGACAAAAAGATGCGTGAGCAGATGCAGGTCGAGTTGATCAGGCTGCAGCGTCAGGTCGGCATCACTTTCGTTCTGGTCACCCATGATCAGGAAGAGGCTTTGGTCATGTCAGACCGTATCGCCGTGATGTTCGAAGGCCAGATCGCCCAATTGGACGACCCAGAAACCCTGTACCGCCGCCCCAAGACGCGTGCGGTGGCCAATTTCATTGGCACGATGAACTTTTTGCCCGCCACGATCCTGTCTGAGGCAAATGGCAAGGTCGAGGCCGAGTGTCACGGGTTTGGCCATCTGACGCTGGACGCCGAGACTCAGGTGATGGGCACGCCAACGGCCACGGGTGCCACGGTCGGTTTCCGCCCCGAAACCCTGACCCTGTTGTTCGAGGGCCAGCAGGCCGCCGACCGCGAAGTCATGGCGACGGTCGAAGAGGTCGTGTATTACGGGGACATGACCTATTACGATGTGAAACTCGATGGCACGACCGAAGTGATGCGCCTGTCGATGCGCAACGTCTTTGGCCGCCCGGTGCTGGATATCGGCACGCGCACGCGCGTCGGCTGGTCACAGGGGGCGCTGGTGATGTTCCGGTAGAGCGGATTACACGCAATCCGATTGAAATTGGGTGCAATCCAAGACAGGCAAGCCGCTCAGAATGTTGCGCGTTGCGCCGGATAAGGTGAACCTGACCCAACGCAGCTCGCTCTAGGCATCGGGCGGCAGCAGACCCAAACCGCGCAGATAGATGCCGATGGCGGCCTCCAGCAGGTCTTCGGGGCTATAGGGTGACTGGGCACCGGGCGCGCCGCGCATGTACAGTTCGACCACGCCATGCGACAGGGCCCAGACATGGGCCGAGAACATCGTGGCGGGCGGGCGCTTGGCGGGTGGCATGTGTTGGGCCAGCTTTTCCGCCGCCGTTTCCAGCACGTTGCGCGCTTTTTGCGCCACCATTGCCAGGTCAGGATAGTCGTTCAGCGACAATCCGCTTTCAAACATCGCCATATAATGTCCGGGATACTTGCGGGCAAAGGCCAGATAGGCGCGGCCCGTCGCCTCGAACGCTGCCAGTGCCGTGGGTTGGCCACCATCATAGGCAAATTCCATCAGGGCGGCAAAGATGTCATAGCCGTGGCGCGCCACTTCAGCCAACAATTCGTCGCGGCCGGTAAAATGGCGATAGACGGCGGCGGGGGTCACGTCGGCGGCTTTGGCGGCCTCTGACAGGGTAAAGCCGTTGGGGCCATTGCGGGCAATCAGCAGCAGGGCAGCTTCAACCAGCGCCTGCCGCAGATTGCCATGGTGGTAGCCTTGCTTCACGTGATCCTCAAACCCGGGGTGCCGCAGATCAGGGGGTCAACGGTTCCGATGGCTTTCAAGTCTCGGCCCTTGAAATCCACCGCCAGCAACACGGTTTGCAGGGCGGCGATGCGGGCGCGCAGCTTGTCGGCCGCCAGGATCATCGTCCAGGGCGCATACTGAAAATGGGTCTGGGCCATGGTTTCGTCAATCGCGGTCGAATACTCTTTCCATTTGGACAGGCCATCAATGTCGATCTGGCTAAGCTTCCATTGTTTCAGCGGGTCTTTTTCGCGGTCCAGAAAGCGTTTCAACTGTTCAGCCCGGTCAACCTCTAACCAGAATTTCAACAGGATGATCCCCTCGTCCACCACCATCCGTTCGAAATCCGGCAGTTGACGAAAGAACTTTGCGCGCTGTTCCGGGGTGCAAAAACCAAAGACCTGGTCGACGATGGCGCGGTTGTACCATGACCGGTCAAAGATCGCGATTTCGCCCAGCAAAGGAAGCCAATCGATATAGCGCTGAAAATACCATTCCGACCTTTCGCGCTCGGAGGGTTTGGCCAGGGCCACCACAACCGCGCCACGCGGGTTCAGGTTCATGCGCAAGACGTCGATCGTTCCGCCCTTGCCCGCCGCATCGCGCCCCTCGAAAACGCAGATCAACCGCTTGCCCGTCGCCTTGATGTCGGCCTGCATGCGGACCAATTGCAATTGCAGCGCCTCCATATGCGTCTCGTAGTCTTTGCGCTTCATCTCAACGCGGTAGGGATAGGTCAGCGACATGATCTGGTCGTCTTGTCGGTTTTCGATCACCTTGCGCACCTCTTTGGGTGCGTCATTCTTGAAATACTTGGTGATGGCGCCGTCGAATGGAATGTCCATGTTTATCTCCCTCGTTACCGGTTAACTAAGCGCGGTGGCGGCGCTAACGCAATCGCGCATGTGCGGCGGCGCGTGCGATTGCCGCGACAACGGCTTGCGCCTTGGCATGGTGCGGCATGTGGCCGGTGCCGGACAAGACAGTCAGATGCACGTTCGGCAGGATTGCGGATAAGGGTGCCGAGTGGATGGACAGCGGCACGATGGTATCGGCGTCGCCATGAATCAATTCGACGGGCAGGGTCAATTCGCCATAGCGGGCACTTTGCGCCACGATCTGCGGGCGCAGGGCGTTGACCTGATCCGAATTGGTCCGCAGCGCCTGAACGCGCACCGAAAGATCTGCACCGACATAACCCAGGTAGCCGTCAGGCACCGGGTCCGGCGCAAAGATGCCCTTCACGGCCGCATTTATATAGTTGTCAGGCACAAAGGCTGCCACCAGTGCAATCACCACGTTTTGCCCGAACCTCGTGTCGGTCAGCCGGTACCACAGGTCCAGCTTGCCCGGCCACGGCAAGGATGGGGCCGAGACCAGCACCAGCGCGCGTGGCCGCAGCGGCGCGTCCAGCGCCCAGGCCAGCGCCACCGACCCACCATAGCTTTGCCCCAGCACGATGGGGTCGGTGATGCCCAGCGCCGCCGCCCCCTTGGCCAGATGCAGCGCCTGCGCCCGCAGACTGGCCCCGTCCGCGATCGGGTCCGACCAGCCCAGTCCGGGCCGGTCAAAGGCTGTTACGCGGTAATCCGCCGCCAGAAGGTCGATCAGCGGCAGCAAGTCGCGCAGGTTGCCGGACGCGCCATGGATCAGCACCAGATCCGGCCCCGCGCCCCGCGTCAAGGCATGCAGCTTGACACCATCCACCGCCAGCAAGACCCCAAGCGGGGGAAACTGCGCCTGTACTGCCGCCTGTCTGCGACCGGCCACTGCATCGGTGATCAGCGCCATGGCGATGATCACCCCCGCGATCAAGGACAGGCTAATGACCAATGTCTTGAATGTCATAGGGCGTCGTCTGGTAAATCTCATTGACCCAGTTGCCATACAGCAGATGGGCATGGGCCCGCCAAAGGTTCAGCGGTTTGCGTGCGGGGTCGTCATCGGGGTAATAGTTCGCCGGCACATTGATCGGCGTGCCATTGGCAACGTCGCGGTCATATTCCTGTTTCAGCGTGTCGCTGTCATATTCCAAGTGGTTCATGATATACAGCGCCCGGTGGTCAGGGTCAGCAATCAGGCACGGACCCGAGGCGTCCGAGGTCAGCAACGTGGTCAACCCCGCTTTGGTCAGATCGGCTTGCCGCAACTCGGTCCATCGGCTGACCGGCATCACGAACTGATCTGCAAACCCGCGCAAAAAGGGCGAGGCTGCGGCCAGATTGTCTTGCATAAAGCAGCCAAACGCCTTGTGCGACAGGATGTGCTTGGGCACGCCATGAAAATGATAGGCCATCGCCATCCCGCCCCAGCAGACGCCGAAGGTTGAATGCACATGGGTCTGCGTCCAGTCCATCACGCGCTGCAACTCGGCCCAATAGGTGACCTGATGGTAGGGCAGGTGTTCGATTGGAGCGCCCGTTATGATCAGCCCGTCAAATTTCTCGCCCGAGGCCAGAATCTCGGCAAAGGGACGATAAAAGGTCGCCATATGTTCGGCTGCGGTGTTGCGGGTCTGATGTTCGGTCATGCGGATCAGCGACAGATCGATCTGCAAGGGTGTGGCGCCGATCAGCCGGGCAAACTGGTTTTCGGTCTGGATCTTCTTGGGCATCAGGTTCAACAGCGCGATCCGCAAAGGCCGGATTTCCTGGGTTGCGGCGCGTTCGGGGGTCATCACCATGACGCCCTCGTTTGACAAGACGTCAAAGGCGGGCAGATTGGCGGGCAGGGTGATGGGCATCGAGGCTCTCCGGGCGGGTACGTCAGGCGGCGCGCGGGCCGCGATCGAGGGCGCGGGCGATCAGATCGTCAAAGCCCGCGACATCGTGCACGGCGGCGACCTCTTCGGCGGTCACGGTCACACCCCAGCGGGCCATGGCGGCATAGCGGGGCTGGCGGGCATCCAGCAGACGCGCATAGCCAAAGCGCAGAAAGGCGTCGGGGTCAACGGTCGCATGGCCCTCCGAATACTCGGCCCACAGTTGCAGCAGAAATTCGGGGCGGTAATACATGGGCTTGGGGGAACGATCAAACCGCCGGGCAAGTTCTGCCCTGTGCGCATCCGATCCCTTGATCCAGACCATCAGCAGATTCTGCGACAGTTCCGTCATCACCGGATCTTGCGGATCATCACCGTTCACCACCTCGCAGATCGACCCCGAGGTGTCGCAGACAAAGCTGTCATAGCCATAGATTTCGCGGGCGCGCGCGATGAACCTGGTGGTGTCCAGCATCGCCGCCACCTCGGCCATCGCATGCTGCCCCTGACGGCGCTGATATTCGGCAAATGGCAAACCGCCCTTGGCAGGGTCACCGGGTTTGCCCAGATAGGTCGACAAAGGCGCCAGATTGTCAAAAGTGATGTTTGAGGCGATGTAGACAGAATCGCTCATCAGCAATTCGCGCAGCAACGGCACCTTCATCGCCTCGCGTTTGAAGTTGTCGGCGATGAATTCGTTCATGTAGCGTGTGCCGATCCGGTAATCGACCGAATAGTGAAACCAGCCGCCCGCCCCGCGCAGCAGGTTCGACAGCGTGGTCTTGCCCAGACCGGACATGCCGAACAGCAAGACACGTTTGGCCGTGGCCGCACGAAACTCGGCTCCAGAGTGATAGATCATGGGCGACCCTTTCCTGTTGCAGGCGCAATTACCCTAAGGCCTGGCGCTTTTCACGCGAAAAATCGTCAGCACTTTGCCATCGATCACCAGCATTCCCATCGCCAGCAGCACCAGCCCCAGATAGGCCGTAACCGGCAACGCCTCGTGATAGACAACCGCCCCCAGCACCACGGCAACCGGTGCGACCAGCAACGTCACAAGGCTCAGATTGCCGGCCCCCGCCGTCTGCAAGATCGAGTAAAACAGGATATAGGCCAAAGCCGAGGACAGCAGTGCCAGATAGGCAACGGCGGCCCATGTCGTCGGCCCATAATGCAAACCCGGCACCCCCTCGAACATCAGGGCCGCCGGCACCATCACACAGGCCGAGGCGGTCAGCATGCCCGCGGCGCCCACTTCGGGTCTGATCCCCATCAGCGCCCGGCGGCCATAGATGCCCGAGACACCATAGCTGAATGCCGCCCCAAGTATCGCCAGTTGCCCCAGCGATGTGATGTCGAAATGCACCAGCACCGCAGGGCCGACCGCCGCCACGACACCCGCCAACCCCAAGGCCACCCCGACCGTCTTGCGCAGTGTCAGGCGTTCATCGGGAAAGGCCATGGCGGCCAGGCCGACGCCAAAGACCGTAGTGGCTGCGTTCAGGATGCCCGCCAGCCCCGTCGGGATATGCGTCTGCCCCCATACGATCAGGCTGAACGGCACGATATTGTTCAAGACCCCCATGATCAGACAGGTTTTCAGCCAAGGCCGGCCCTTGGGCACCGACAGACCCCGCAGCAGAATATAGGTCCACAGTGCCAGCGCCGCACCACCGACCCGAAAGGCCACCGTGGTCAGAACACCCAACTCGGTCAGAGCCACCTTGTTGGACAGAAACGACCCACCCCAGATCAGCGCAAGCAGGCCCATCAGGGCCCAAGCCCGTGGGCTGATCGCGCGCTGTGGTTCGGTCTGTGCCATGGCTGTTGCCTATCGGGTGCAGCCCTCGGGTTCCACCCGAAACTTGCGGTATCTGGCCCGAATTACAGCGGATTGGCCCGCGCTGGCCGTATCTGACTGCGGATGTTCAGCCAGATGCCGGCAAAGATCACCGCGCCGCCCACCAGAACCCAAGGGTCCACCGGTTCGGCAAATAACAGCGCCGCGACGACCGCGATCAGCGGCAGACGCAGAAAGTCGATGGGCGCGACAAACGTGGCGGGTGCCAGGCTTAGCGCCGTGATCAGGCTCAGATGGGCCATGACCCCGCAAAGCCCGATCAGCACCAGCCAGGGCAGGGTCTGGGAATCGGGCCAGGTGATCTGCCCGTCACGACCCGCGCAGATCAGCCCCAGAAAGAACTGCATCAAGGTCAGCCAGAACAGGATGGCCAAAACCGACACCCCCCGGGTCAACCGCTTGGTCAGGATGCTGACCGTGGCAAAACACATCGCAGCCCCAAGACCGGCCAGCACGCCCACGCTCGGATGCGCCAGATCGGGGCGCGTGGCGATCAGGATGCCGCCAAAGCCCAGACCGGCGGCCAGCAGGCGGCCAAGTGTCAACTGCTCGCCCAGAAAAACCGGGGCCAGCAGGATCACCCATAGGGGCGAGGTGAATTCCAGCGCAAAAACCTGCGCCAAGGGGATCAGCGTCAAGGCGGTGAACCACAGGTTCTGGCCCGCGAAATGCACGATGTTGCGCAGGAAATGGCCGCGCAACCGGTCGGTCGACACCTCGCTTATCTGGCCCGTGCCAAAACCCCAGGCCAGCACGACCCCGAACCCCACCGCCGAGCGTATCATCAATATCTCGAAACTGTCATGCACCTGACTGACATTGCGCGCGGCCACCGCCATCACCGTGAACGCCACGACCGAGCCAAGCATCCAGGTTGCAGCGGCAAGTGGCCGCGCCTCGGGAGTGCCTGCGTCAGTCATGTGCGCCCGCGGCGGCCTTGCCATCCAGCCGGTCCGCCCGCCTGAGTGCCGGGAACCACGCCGCCCACAGCCCGGTCACGATCAACGTGCCGATCCCGCCATAGGCCGCTGCCATCACCGGCCCGACAAAGCGCGACAGGACGCCGCTTTCAAACTCGCCAAGTTCATTGGACCCCGAAATGAACATCCCCGACACCGCCGACACCCGACCCCGCATATGATCTGGCGTCACGATCTGGATCAGCGTCTGGCGCACATTCACCGATATCATGTCGCCCGCCCCCAGCACCGCCAGCGCCAGCAACGACAGCGGCATCGAGCGGGAAAAGGCAAAGACGATGGTGGCAATGCCAAAGGCCGCAACGCCCAGAAACATCTTGACCCCGGCCTTGCGCTGAATGGGATACCAGACCAGATAGGCCGACATCAGCAACCCGCCGACCGCCGGGGCCGAGCGCAGCAGCGCATTGCCCATTGGCCCCACCATCAGGATATCGCTGGCAAAGGCCGGCAGCAGCGCCGTAGCACCGCCCAGCAGCACGGCAAACAGATCCAGCGAGATGGCCCCGAACACCACCTTGTTTTGCCACACATAGGCCAGCCCCTCGCGCAGCAGCACCAGCGGGTGGCCATCTTGCCATTCGGGTGTGGTATGGGTCTTTATCGTGGCGATCAGCGCCATGCCCAGCAGATAGGTCAACACCGTGACGCCGTAAGCCACGGGAATGCTGGCCGCGATCAGCAGGCCGCCGATGGCCGGTCCGACGATCACCGCCGTCATCCACAGGGTTGTCGACATCGAAATCGCCTGCGGCATATCCTGGCGCGTCACCAGCATCGGCACCAAGGCCGAGGCTGCGGGCGACAGAAAGGCCCGCGCAGCGCCAAACAGTCCTGCGATCACGAAGATATGCAGCAATTGCGGCGATGTCTGCAACGACAAGACCGTCAGCGCCACAACCCCGACCGTCTCGGCAAGCAGGGCCCACAGCACGATGGCCTTGCGGTTCACGCGGTCGGCCAAAGTACCCGCATACAGCGTCATCAAGAACAGCGGCACGAATTGGCACAGGCCCACCAAGCCGACCATAAAGGCGCTTTCCTCGATCGACATGGTTTCGCGGGCAATGTGATAGACCTGCCAGGCAATCGTGATCGCCTCGATCTGACCTCCAAACTGTATCGGCACCATCCCAAGGAAATATCGCAGGAAGTCGGGATGGCGGGTCAAGAATTGAAAGGGCGAAGCAGCCATGATGAACCTGTGCCAGTTGCGCGCCTTCCTTGACGCCGCGTCTGGTCCGCCGCAAGAGGCAAATGGCTAAGGCTGCACGATCACCTTGACCTCACCCGGCCGGGGTGGATGGGCGATGGCGTCTGCGGCCTCGTGCAGCCCGATCACGCGGGAAATCAGCGGATCCAGCCTTAGCGCCCCGCTTGCGATCATCGCGGTGGCGCGGGCATGGGTGAACGGGTTCAGAAAAGACGGGATCAGGCTGATTTCGCGAAACAACAGGTCAAAGGGCTCGATCTGCAACTTTTGTCCCTTGGGCAACACACCCAGAATGACGATCCGCCCGCCGGTGCGAGTGATTCGTGGCGCGCCCTCGACAGTGCCTGCCACACCCGCACATTCCAGCACCAGATCGGCACCCTGCGGCCACAGCGCCAACACCTCGTCCAGATGCGCCGCCGTCAGATGCGCCCCCACCGCCAAGCCCAGATCGCGCTTGGCCTTTTGCCGCGTGACCAGCATAACCTCGGCCCCGGCGGCCCGCGCCAATTGCACCGCCAGCAACCCGATCACACCGCCGCCCAGCACCGCAACCCGCTCGCCCGGGCGTGGTGCGCCAAGGTCCAACCCGTGCAGGGTGCAGGCCAAGGGTTCGCAAAACGCCCCATGCAAGGGTGACAGGTCTTCGGGCAGGATATGGGCACGGTGGACGGGCAGGACCGCATAATCGGCAAAACCACCGTCACGGTGCAGGCCGATGGCGATGTTGTGTTCGCACAGATTGACCCGGCCCCGCCGGCATTGCGAGCAGGTGCCACACCAGATGTTAGGGTCACATGTCACCCGCGTACCCTCGGCCAGACCACCGGCCACAACCCGCCCCGAAAACTCATGGCCCAGTATCACCGGCGGTTTGCAAGGGAATTCGCCGTGAAACAGGTGGCGGTCCGTACCGCAGAGTCCCGCCGCCTCGACCCGGATCAGGATTTCATCCGGACCGGGGATGGGGTCGGGCAGGGTGGTCAGGGTGATGTGACCTATCGACTGCAACTGAACGGCGCGCATGGCTTGTCCTTTTGGCCAAACAGACGGCGCAAGCCGCCTTTGGTCAACTGATTTTGCAGCTGAGCAGAAATGAACGCAGTCACTGCGCCATCGGCCCTTACCCATTCTATTGCAAAACGCTATCCACCCGACAACCAGAGAGGTGCCAAAATGACCACCAGTTCCGCCCACGCCCGTCACGCCGACCACCCGATTGCCGCCCAATTCCTTGGCCGCTGGTCACCGCGCGCCTTTGACGGCAGTGCAATGACCCAAGCCGACATGCTGACCCTGCTTGAGGCCGCCCGCTGGGCCCCGTCGGCCAGCAATCTGCAGCCTTGGCGCTTTGTCTGGGCCTTGCACGGCGAGGCCGGCTTTGACGCCATTGCGGCGGCTTTGGTGCCGTCCAACCACGGCTGGGCGCATAAGGCGGCAGGACTGGTTGTCGTGGCCTCAAGAACCATCAACCCGTCCCCGGACGTCACCAAACCCAATAGATTTCACGCCTTCGATACTGGGGCCGCTTGGGCGCATCTGGCATTGCAAGCGCATCTGAACGGCTTTTTCGCGCATGGCATGGCCGGATATGATGGCGCAACCCTTGCATCGGCGATTGCGCTGCCCGCAGATCACGCAACCCATGCTGTCGTGGCCATCGGTCGTCACGGAGACCCCGCCACCCTGCCCGAGGCGCTGCAAGCCCGCGAAACCCCCAGCGGCCGCCTGCCACTGTCCGAGACGACGCGCCATGGTTCGTTCTAGATCCTTTGGTGGGCGAGGGCGTCAGTCGCCGACCTCTTCCATCCGGAAATGCCGCAATATACCACGCGTGGCAGTGAACCACGCACTGGCGCGGGTGCGGGCCTGATGGGCGTCGAAACTGGCGCGGTCACGGAAGGCCTCCATCACCTCCCACACCATCGGGTCATCGGTCTGGCTGACCTCGAACAGAATGCAGCCCGGCTCAGCCCGGGTCAGCCCTAAGTGCAGGGGCAGGTGGTTGCGCACGGCTTGAACTTCGTCTTGTGTCATGCAGACCATTTGGCCGCGCAGTCGGATCATGGTGCCACCTTTCCACTTTACGCGAAAGACTAGCGCCAACATGAAGCCAGCCACAAGCCATTGACTGGCGTTCGCTGTTGCGGCCAAAGTGGCAGCAGGCGGGACGGTAATTTTACCGCGAAGCCACGCGCAGAGGGATGCAATGGTCAAGAACACGATTTGCCTGTGGTACGACTCCGACGCCGAAGGTGCTGCGCAGTTCTATGCCGACACTTTCCCCGACAGCCAGGTGCTTTCCGTACTCCGTGCGCCGGGTAATTTTCCAGGCGGTCACAAGGGGCAAGTCCTGACCGTGGACTTCACCGTCTGCGGTGTGCGCTGCATGGGGTTGAACGGTGGCAGCTTTTTTGCCCAGTCCGAAGCGTTTTCGTTTCAGATCGCCACCGAGGATCAGGCCGAGACCGACCGCTATTGGAACGCCATCATAGACAACGGCGGCAAGGCCAGTGATTGTGGCTGGTGCAAGGACAAATGGGGTCTGTCTTGGCAGATCACGCCGCGCGCGCTGACCCGGGCCATGGCCCAAGGTGGAGCGGTTGCCGAACGCGCCTTTGCCGCGATGATGACCATGCAGAAGATCGACGTGGCCGCGATCGAGGCTGCGGTGCGCGGCTGATCACTCCAGCTCGATGGTTCCCGGCGGCTTGCTGGTGCAGTCATAGAAGACCCGGTTTACGCCCGGCACTTCCTGTATGATCCGCGTCGCCGTCTCGCCCAGAAATTCGTGGGTAAAGGGATAGTAATCCGCCGTCATACCATCGACCGAAGTCACAGCGCGCAAGGCCAATGCATAGTCATAGGTCCGCCCGTCACCCATCACACCCACAGTCTTCATCGGCAAGATGGCGGCAAAGGCCTGCCAGATCTCGTCATAAAGACCATGTTTGCGGATCTGGTCGATATAGACGGCATCGGCGTGGCGCAGGATGTCCAGCTTTTCCGCCGTAATCTCGCCGGGGCAGCGTATGGCCAGACCGGGGCCGGGAAAGGGGTGGCGGCCGATGAAACCGGCGGGCAGGCCCAGTTCGCGACCCAAGGCCCGCACCTCATCCTTGAACAACTCGCGCAAGGGTTCGACCAGCTTCAGCCCCATCTTTTCGGGCAGACCCCCGACATTGTGGTGGCTCTTGATCGTGACCGACGGACCACCGCTGAACGACACCGATTCGATGACATCGGGATACAGCGTGCCCTGTGCCAGAAACCGGGCACCGCCCACGGCATGGGCGTGTTTTTGGAACACGTCGATGAACAGGCGGCCAATCGTCTTGCGCTTGACTTCGGGGTCGCTGACCCCCTGTAACGCGCCCAGAAACAGGGCACTTTCATCGGCATGGATCAGAGCAATGTTGTACTCGTCACGAAACATGGTGACGACCTGTTCCGCCTCGCCCAACCGCAGCAGCCCGTGATCGACAAAGACACAGGTCAACTGATCACCGATCGCCTCATGGATCAATACGGCGGCGACCGAACTGTCTACACCGCCCGACAACCCGCAGATCACCTTGGCATCGCCGACCTGCGCGCGGATCTTGGCAATCGCCTCGGCCCGGTATGACCCCATGGTCCAGTCGCCCTTGAACCCGGCCATCTTGACGAAATTTTCATACAGCCGCGCGCCTTTTGGCGTGTGGTGTACCTCGGGGTGGAACTGCACCGCATAAAACCGCCGCGTCAGATCGGCAGTGATGGCAAATGGCGCATTGGGCGAGGTGCCATAAACCGCAAATCCCGGTGCAATTTGCGACACATGATCGCCATGGCTCATCCAGACCTGCTCGCGGCCGTCCTCGAACCACCCCTCCAGCAGCGGCAGGGCGCCACCGGTCGGCGTCACAAAGGCCCGGCCAAACTCGGCCGTGCCATTGCCACGCTCGACCCTGCCGCCCAGCAGATGCATCATCACCTGTTGGCCGTAGCAGATGCCAAGGATCGGCACCCCAAGGTCGAACACCGCCGCCGGCGGCATCGGCGCGCCTGGGGCAAAGACCGATGCCGGCCCGCCCGAAAAGATCACCGCTTTGGGCGCGAAATCGGCCAGAAACGCCGCGTCGATCGTGTTGAACGGGTGGATTTCGCAATAGACCTGCAACTCGCGCAGCCGCCGCGCAATCAGTTGTGTGACCTGCGAGCCAAAGTCGATGATCAACAGCCGGTCATGCTGGCTGCCATCGGGACTTGTGTTCCGGCTCTGGTCGTGCGGTGTCTGTGTCATGCGCCCCGCCTAGCTTTTGACGCTGCAATCCGCAAGAGCCTGCAACGCCGCCCGTCCCATTACCCGAACAGCGCCACATGCCGCGCCAATATTCTGGACCAAAATTCCAGCAATCCATTCGTCTCATAACACCAGCCGCAGTGTCATAGCCGTCGGGGGCAGGGGGGCCGTCAGCCCGGTCCGCGGCAAATAGGCAAGCAGCCGCATATTAATCCAATGTCTGCGTCGTTTCCAGTCCTGAACCTTGTCGGTTTTAGCGCGCAAGAGGCGTATTCGTGGGGCGTTTCAGCGCCCCAAAGCCCCATAACAGCGCAAACCTGACGGAGGCGGAACATGAGCGATACAGGCACGCGCAGGGCAAGGGGCGGTGGCGGTGCGACACGGCGCGCCGAACGGACGGCGGTCAGCTTTGACACCGCGCATTTCATTCAGCGCAACATCCCGAATTTTGAGATCTTGAACGAAGAAGCCCTGCAGATCATCGAATACAACGCCGAAACCGTTCTGGAAGAGATCGGCGTGAACTTCGTCGAAAACCCCGCCGCCCTGCAACGCTGGCGCGATGCCGGGGCCGATGTGCGCGGCGAGCGTGTGCATATCCCACGCGGTCTGGCGCGCAAGCTGTGCGCGACCGCACCGCGACTGTTTACCCAGCACGCCCGCAATCCTGACCGAAATGTCGATATCGGTGGCCGCAATCTGGTTCTGGCCCCGGTCTATGGCCCGCCCTTCGTGCGCGATGCCCAAGGCGGACGCCGCTATGCCACATTGGAGGATTTTCGCAACTTCGTAAAACTGGGCTACATGTCGAAATGGCTGCATCATTCGGGCGGCACGGTCTGCGAACCGACCGACATCGCAGTGAACAAGCGCCATCTCGACATGGTGCTGGCGCATATGACCTTGTCGGACAAACCGTTCATGGGCTCGGTCACAGCACCCGAGCGAGCGGTTGATTCGGTCCAGATGGCGAAAATCCTGTTTGGCGACGATTTTGTCGACCAGAACACCGTAATGACCCAGTTGATCAACATTAACAGCCCCATGACATTTGACGGCATCATGATGGGCGCGATGGAGGTCTATGCCGCCGCAGGCCAGGCCTGCATCGTGTCGCCCTTCATCGTCGGCGGGGCCATGGCACCGGTGACTGTGGCAGGCACCCTGACACAAGTGCTGGCCGAGGTTCTGGCCGGCGTCGCCTATAATCAACTGGTCCGCCCCGGTGCGCCGGTGATCGCCGGGGCCTTTGTCACCTCGATCGACATGAACTCGGGCGCACCGACCTTTGGCACCCCCGAGGCCAGCCATATCACCTATGGTGTCGGACAGCTTGTGCGCCGTCTGGGCCTGCCCTATCGGTCGGCCGGGGCGTTTTGCGGCTCAAAACTGCCCGATGCCCAGGCCGCCTACGAATCCGCCAATTCGCTGAACATGGGCCTTTTGTCCGGCGTCAACTTCATGCTGCATGCCTGCGGCTGGCTGGAAGGTGGCCTGGTATCATCCTATGAAAAGTTTGTGATGGATGCTGACCAGTTGGGCACCCTGCATCACATGGCCCAAGGCATCCACATGGACACCAACGGGCAGGCGATGGACGCGCTGCGCGAGGTTGGGCCCGGCGGCCATTTCCTTGGTTGCGAACATACCCAGGCCAATTTCAAGACGGCGTTCTGGCGCAGTGACCTGTTCGATTACAAACCGTTTGAGACCTGGGCCGAAGAGGGGGCGCGCGACACCTCGGCGCTTGCGACCGAACGTGTCGCCAAGATGCTGGGTGACTATCAGCAACCCCCTCTGGACTCCGGTATCAACGAGGCGCTGCACGACTTTGTTGCGCGCCGCAAATCGGAAATGCCCGACGCCTTCGTCTGATTGTTTTTGTCAGAGCGTAGTTCAATCGTTCCTCAGGTCCTCCGGGTCCCTCGAACAGCCGCGCCTGTCGCCGCGCCTGTCACGGTGTCGGCACGGGCCGCGGCAGCAGGCGCACCTCGGACATCAGGGCGATCAGCACCTCGATATGGCGGGTGACGGAATAGTTGGCCGCGCCGGACAGACGAATGGCTTCAAGGTCTTCCTCTTCGGACAGCAATCGGCGCACGGCGCGGTCTGGCGAGGGCTGGCTGTCCAGCAGGCGGCGCAAATCGCGGTCGCGGCGGTAATCGGCCAAGCCGTGACGTGCGGCACGGATCAACAGTTGCGGGCGGCGCAGTTCGGCAAGCAGGGCACGAAAATCGGTCATGGCAGGCTCCTTGATGTTGCCAGGCCATAATGCATCTAAACAACCCGGCGTTGCATAAGTGCAAGTTCAACCGTACGTACCTTTCTGGTTTGTTTAGGGTTTAAAGACAATTATTCACATTCTGCGCGCTGTTAACGAAAGAGTAACCTATGCCCCCCACGGTTGTAAAAGTTCAACAAACGAACATCCGTCCTTTTCAGTCAACCGGGTCTCCCAACATGCACCCAAACCTGTCTGTCGCCCAGACCTTGCCTGACTGGTTGCCACAGGCTGTCCGCCTTTATCTTGACCATACCGAAGACGGGCTGTCGCTGCGCGCCATCGCCCGGCGCGACGGCAGCCATGCCTCGACCGTGCTGCGACAGGTTCGCCGCTATGAGGGGCGTCGCGACGACCCGCTTTTGGATGCGGCGCTGCAAGCCCTGTCGCGTCACACCACCCGCAGTCTTGCTGAACAAGGGTTGGGTCCGCCCCAGACCCCGTTCGATGAAAAGGAACCAATCCCCATGTCCGCACCGATCCGCCATCAGACATTGAACATCGACGAGGCTACCATCCTGCGCGAGGGCAAACGTATATTGCGCCGACTGGCCGAACCCGGCGCCGTTCTGGCGATTGCACCCGATATGGAAAAGGCCGCCGTGATGCGGATCTTTCCCGATGGCAAGACGGCCCGTACCGGCATCGTCGACCGCGCCGTGGCACAGGCCTTTGCGCTGAAAGACTGGATCACCTGCCGCAAGACGGGTCGCGTGGCCAGCTATGAACTGTCCGCTACAGGTCGCTCTGCCCTGAAACGCATGTTGGAGCAAGAGGAGGCCGGCCGCCTTGGCATGGCCGAGTCAGCGATGCCTTTTGGTGCCCAGCACGGCGCGTGGGGCAGCAAGGACATGACCGAACCCGGCGGCGTCCGCACGCGCGCCCGCTATAACCTGGCCGAAAGCCCGGTCGCCATCCTTGGGCGGCGGCGCGACAAGGATGGCCGCGCCTTTCTAGAACAGGATCTGGTCGCGGCTGCCGAACGCCTGCGCGAGGATTTCGAACTGTCGCAGATGGGGCCGCGCGTCGCCCAGAACTGGGACCGTTTTCTGACTGCCGGCGACCGTGGCGGCTTTCACTCTGACAGCGGCGGAGCCGAGGGGCCGCGCGCGGCCCGCGACCGCGTTGCACTGGCCCTGCGCGATCTGGGTCCGGGGCTTGGTGATGTCGCCCTGCGCGTCTGCTGCTTTCTTGAAGGCATCGAGGCGGCCGAACGTCGCATGGGATGGGCCGCCCGGTCGGGCAAGATCGTTTTGCGTATCGCCTTGCAACGTCTGCGGCGGCATTATGACGCGACCTATGGACGCTCAGGCCCCCTGATCGGCTAGGCACATTCAAAGATGGGCGGGGGGCGGTGCCACCCCCCGGCCATTCTTGGTCAGTTGCGGGTCAGGCCAGCGGCATGGGCAATACCGGCCACCGCACCACCCGCCAACGGGGCCACGATAAACACCCACAGCTGCGCAAGCGCATTGCCGCCGACAAACAGCGCGGGGCCGATCGAGCGGGCCGGGTTGACCGAAACGCCGGTCACTGTGATGCCGACCAGATGGATCGCGGCCAGCGTCAGACCAATCGCAAGTCCGGCAAAGCCCGGTGCCGCATCTTTCGCCGTGGCACCCAGAATGACGGTCACAAAGATAAACGTCATCACCGCTTCGAACAGCAGCGCCGCCATCAGCGAGTATTCACCCTGATAGCCCGGCCCAAAGCCATTCTGCCCCAAGCCATTGGTGGCAATCGCGTAATCTGCCCTGCCGCTGGCGATCATATACAAGATGAACGCGCCCAGAATGGCACCGGCAACCTGCGCCACCACATAGGCCACGAAATCGCCCGCAGTCATGCGGCCGCTCAGCATGAAGCCCAGACTGACCGCCGGGTTCAGATGGGCGCCCGACATCGCGCCCAGACCATAGGCCGCCGCCACAATGGCAAGACCAAAGGCGGCAGAAATTCCTGCCAGGCCGATCTGGTCGCCCATCAGCACCGCAGACCCGCAACCAAACAGCACCAATATCGCGGTGCCCAATACTTCCGCTGTAACTTTCTTGAACATTTCACCCTTCCTGTCCGCCACTTTGAGCGGTTTGCCTTTGTACAGATACCGCTGTTACGGCATCGCATATGTGTATCGCGGAAGCTGGAACCAAAATCACGGGAAATTTGCAGCGCCCGCCAGAATTTTTGATCACGTGTAAAGACGCAAAAAAGGGGGAAGGCATCACCTTCCCCCGATCGCATTTTGACCCAGCGCTAAAGATCGAACCGATCCAGGTTCATCACCTTGACCCAGGCCGCCACGAACTGCCCGGCAAACAGGGCCTTGGCATCATCCTGCGCATAGGCCTCGGTCAGCGCCCGCAGTTGCGAGTTCGACCCAAACACCAGATCGACCCGTGTCGCAGTCCCCGTCACGGCACCCGTGGCACGGTCGCGCCCCTCGAACACGTCTTGACCCGCAACACCTTTCCAGACCGTGTCCATGCTGACCATGGCGGTAAAGAAATCATTCGACAACACGCCCGGATTGGCCGTGAACGGTGCCCCGAATCCCACGCCCAAAACGCGCAAGCCGCCAACCAGCACCGTCATCTCAGGCGCGGACAGCGTCAGCAATTGTGCCTTGTCAACCAGCAGTTCCTCGGCCGAAACCGAGTATTTGCCGTTCAGATGGTTGCGGAACCCGTCCGCCACCGGCTCCAGCACGTCAAAGCTTGCGACATCGGTCTGTTGTTGCGTCGCATCGCCGCGCCCCGACGTGAACGGAACCACCAACCCTGAGGCCATCTCGATCCCGACACCACCCGCCAGCACGATCAGATCGGCCATCGACACCTTGCCAAAGGCGGTCTGTATACCGGCCAACACGCCCAGAACCCTGGCCAATTGCGCGGGCTTGTTCACCGCCCAATCTTTTTGCGGTGCAAGACGGATGCGCGCGCCATTGGCCCCGCCACGCTTGTCGGACCCGCGAAAAGTGCTGGCCGACGCCCAGGCGGTTTCCACCATCTCGGCCACTGTCAAGCCGCTGGCCTTGATATGCGCCGTCAACGCGGCAACATCCGCCTCACTCAGCGTGACCCCTGCGGGGATCGGGTCTTGCCAGATCAGATCCTCGGCGGGCACTTCGGCACCCAGATAACGCCGCTTGGGACCCATGTCGCGATGTGTCAGCTTGAACCATGCGCGGCCAAAAGCATCGGCAAACAGGTCCGGATCATCGTGATATCGCCGCGAGATCGGGCCATAGATCGGGTCCATCTTCATCGCCATATCGGCCGTGGTCATCATCGGCAGATGCATGACCGCAGGGTCATGGGCATCGACCACCATATCCTCGGGCGCGCAATCCACCGGATGCCATTGCTGCGCGCCGGCAGGGCTGCGGCCCAGAACCCAGTCATATTTCAGCAAGACCTTGAAATAGCCCATATCCCATGTTGTCGGATTGGGCTTCCACGCGCCTTCGATGCCCGAACCGGTCGTGTCGCCCGCGACGCCGCTGCCAAAGGCATTGCGCCAGCCCAGACCCATCTCTTCCAGCCCGGCCCCCTCGGGCTCGCGCCCGACCAGCGCCGGATCGCCCGCGCCATGCGCCTTGCCGAAAGTATGCCCGCCCGCAGCAAGGGCCACCGTCTCTTCGTCATTCATCGCCATGCGCGCAAAAGTTTCGCGGATGTCGCGAGCCGAGGCCACCGGATCGGCCAGGCCATTCGGTCCCTCGGGGTTCACATAGATCAGCCCCATCTGCACGGCGGCCAGCGGGTTTTCCAACTGCCGATCACCCTCATAGCGCGCATCGCCCAGCCATGTCGCCTCGGCGCCCCAATAGATGTCTTCCTCGGGTTCCCAGACATCTACCCGGCCGCCACCAAAGCCAAAGGTCTTGAACCCCATCGATTCCATCGCGCAATTGCCAGCCAGAATCATCAGATCGGCCCAAGACAAGGCCATCCCGTATTTCTGCTTGACCGGCCAAAGCAGGCGACGTGCCTTGTCCAGGTTCACATTGTCCGGCCACGAGTTCAGCGGCGCAAAGCGTTGCGTGCCACTGGCGGCCCCGCCCCGCCCGTCGCCCGTGCGATAGGTTCCGGCCGAATGCCACGCCATGCGGATGAACAGCGGACCATAGGTGCCCCAATCGGCAGGCCACCATGGCTTGCTGTCGGTCATCAGCGCGTACAGATCTGCCTTGACCGCACCAAGATCAAGCTTGCCAAAGGCTGCGGCATAGTCAAACCCTGCAACCGGGTTCGACGTTGCACCATGCTGATGCAGGATGCGCAGGTTCAACTGGTTGGGCCACCAATCCTTGTTCGACCTTGCGGCAAAGGTCGCCGTGCTGCCCGCACCATGCATCACCGGGCACTTGCCCGCGCCATTGTTGCCATCCATCGCCTGTCTCCATCTTTGAGTGTGAACGTATGCTAACAAATCGCCGCACCCCGCATAAGCGCCAAAGCCACTTGTCAGCCATAAACTGCCGTGACTATGGCCCGGATTGGCGATAAACGGAAATCGTATAATCTTGCCATAACGATAAGAAACCCTGATGCCGCTAACGCTGCGCCAACTGACCTATTTCGCAGCCCTCGCTGACCAGCGCAGCTTTGGCGCGGCGGCAGCACAGGTTCATGTCACGCAGCCGGCCCTGTCGATGCAGATCCGCGATCTGGAACGAACGCTGGGCGTGACCTTGATCGAGCGGGGTCCGCGCAGCCTGCACCTGACGCGCCAGGGGCGCGACCTGTTGATCCACGCCCGCCGCATTCTGGCCGAGGTGACCGAGCTGGAATCCGCCGCGCGCCGCAAGATGCTGGGCGGACGGCTTCATCTGGGGTTGATCCCCACGGTTGCCCCCTATCTGCTGCCGCGCGCCTTGCCGTCCCTGCGCAGCCATGATGGTATCCCGGACCTGCGCATCCGCGAAGCGCGCACCCGCGACCTGATGGCCGACCTTGCCATCGGCGCGCTCGATGCCGTTGTTGCAGCCGAACCCGCCGACAGTTCGGGTTTGCACGTCCAACCGCTCTTTTCCGATCACTTCGTGCTTGCGGGCAGTGCCGAGCGGCTGGCGCGGGCGGCACAGGGCATCGAACATCTGCGCCCCTCGGGTCTGGACCCCGACCAACTGCTGCTGCTGGACGAGGGGCACTGTCTGGCTGATCAGGCGCTCGAGGTCTGCGGTCTGACCCGTACGCGGCTGCGGCTTGATCTAGGGGCGGCGTCGCTGTCAACGCTGTGCGGCCTTGTGGGGCAGGGGGTGGGCCTGACCTTTCTGCCCGAAATCTCGGTAACCACCGAAAGTGCGGCCCAGCCGCACATGCGCCTGCTACGTTTTGCCGCGCCGCAACCCGCCCGCCGCATCGTCCTGATGCGTCGCCTGGGCACCGATGGCGCAGGCTGGTTTGACGCCCTTGCCCGCGTTCTGACCGCAGCAGGCACCGACCTGATCGCTGCCCTGCGCACCTGATTCGCCCCCATTACGATGCCGCGCGTTGTCTTTCCCCCTAAAGCCGCCTATTTGAATTAGCGATCCACAAAAAGATGCATCCCATGCGCGACCTGAACCTGCCCCAAGACCGCCACCCCGAAAAGGCCCACCGCGCCGACAATCCCCAGCCCAAAAAGCCTGACTGGATCAGGGTGCGCGCCCCCAATTCCGAAGGCTACAAGAAGACTCGCGACATCCTGCGCGACAAGAAACTGGTGACCGTCTGTGAAGAGGCGGGCTGCCCCAATGTCGGCGAATGCTGGAGCCAGGGTCACGCCACCATGATGATCATGGGCGATATCTGCACGCGCGGCTGTGCGTTTTGCAACATTGCCACCGGCAGACCTCGCGCGCTGGATGCCTTTGAACCCGGCCGCGTTGCCCATGCCGTCGCCGAACTGGGCTTGAACCATGTCGTGGTCACCTCGGTCGACCGCGACGATCTTGAGGATGGCGGCGCGGAGCATTTTGCCATGACGATCCGCGCCATCCGCCATCGCGCGCCCGCCACGACGATCGAAATCCTGACGCCCGACTTTCTGAAATGCCCAGCCACTGCCTTGCAAACCGTCGTCACCGCCCGCCCCGACGTGTTCAACCACAACCTTGAAACCGTCCCCGGCCTCTACCCGACCGTACGCCCCGGCGCGCGCTATTTCGCCTCGCTGCGCCTGTTGCAGCGCGTGAAAGAGTTGGACCAGACCCTGTTCACCAAATCCGGCATCATGGTGGGCTTGGGCGAAGACCGTCCATCCGTTCTGCAAGTGATGGATGACCTGCGCGCTGCCGATGTCGATTTCCTGACCATCGGCCAATATCTGCAACCGACCCCCAAACACCACCGCGTCGATCGGTTCGTCACCCCTGACGAGTTCAAAGCCTATGAGGCCGCCGCCTATGCCAAGGGTTTCCTGATGGTCTCGGCGACGCCGCTGACCCGCTCCAGCTATCATGCCGGTGACGATTTCGCACGCCTGCGCGCCGCCCGCATGTCCCGCGCTGATCAGACCTGACTGAAACGGAGGTCATTTTGGCGAAGTTATCCCACAGGTGCCACCCCATGGCCCCGATCGGCGCCCTGTTCAAAAAAGGGTTGATGCGTTCTAGGGCCTGTTGAGTATCAGGATTCCCATCTGGTCTGATTTCTGATTCAAGGT